>CASEDW010000102.1 GCA_949286775.1 uncultured Eubacteriales bacterium
AGTTTAAGAAAGATAATTATTATCAGAAAAATTTATCCGCATTATCTTTAATCAAAGAAAGCAGAAGGTGTAGACAATGAAATTAAAAGAAATTCATTAAAAGCCTGGTCGATTAATCAGTAAAGAAATCGATCAGGCTTTTAATTTTTCTTCTTTTTCTTTTCTTTGCGCAGTTTTTTAATAAATTATTTTTTTTAAAAATATTTTCAGAAAAGTATTGACATCTCACAATATATATTATATAATTCAATCATCAAAAAGAAGAAAGAGGTACAGACCAATGGGAACTTAACTTCTTGCTCAACTTTAGAATCTCCATAGGAGTTTACATAGATGGCAACCTTAAATAGTCATTATATGGTAGGAGGTACGGTCCATCAAAAGTTTAAGCAAAGAACTCATAATCTAAGAAAGGAAGGTACGGTCCAACAAAAACTTAAGTAATCCCTCATAATTTAAGAAAGCCGTAGGTGTAGACAATGAAATTACTGAATATTCATTAAAGACCCGATCGAAAAGAGAACAATTCGGTCGGGTCTGTTATTGTCTTAACGGAACTTTCTTCCATAGAAAAGAAACTCTTTCTTTTTCCTCTTTTAATCCGAAAAATCCTGTCATTTAAATTATGTTTTTTCCGCTACTTTAATGGAAATTCACTGCATCTTAAGACTTTACATTTCCTTTTGATAGCGGCAGTTTTTCGCTTGTATTATTCCGCCGGTATTGTATTATTAAATTAACAAAATAAGAAAAGGAGAATTCAATTATGGCAAAAAAAGTGTTAGAAATAGCAGTCAGACATACGCGTGAAGAAAACTACGCTCATACATATGACTGGAAAAAGCCGTATGACGGAAGCATCTTCGATATGTTTAAAGACGGTACTTTTGAACTTGTAGATCTTTCAAATCCATTCGGCAGAGGAAATCCGCTTTGGCCATCAAACGGCGATTTCCATATCGACAGAGTTCAGCACATGCCTATGCACTACAGACTGCTCCAGACATTCAACTCATTCCATATGCACAATTCAACACACGCAGACTCACCTGCGCATGTAATTCCTGAAAGCCCATTTACACATGAGCTTCCTATCGAGAACTACTTCGGTGAAGCTGTTTGTCTTGATATTCCTAAGAAAAAATGGGAGCTTATCACTCCTGAAGAAATCGAAGAAGCAGCTAAAAAAGTTCCGGGCGGAATCAAGGAAGGCGACTGGGTTCTTCTTAACACAGGAACACACAGACGCTGGGGCGAGAACGACGATTACTTCGCATACAGCCCTGGTCTTTCAATCGAAGGCGGAAAGTGGTTCGTAGAGCACAAAGTTCGTGGCGTTGGTTTTGATATGCAGGCTATCGACCACATCCTTTACACATACGCAGCTGACCACGGTCCTGGTCCATATGTTCCTCGTATCTGTGAAGAATACGAAGCAGAATTCGGACATCCTGCAAAAGACGACTTCCCGGAGTGGGAGCCTGTACATGACATGCTCATGGCTAACAACGTAATGGGTATCGAGAACCTCGGCGGAGATCTTGATAAAGTAACAAATCAGAGATTCCTCTTCTGCGCGTTCCCGCTTCGCTGGTACATGGGCGACGGTACTATCGTTCGTGCGGTTGCTTTTGTTCCTTCAGACAGAATCGACAGATCTGTACCTGATAAAGTATACCCATACGGCGTATATTAATTCGCGAAACTTCAAAAGGGACTGCTAATCAGTCCCTTTTTTTAAGAATTTTAAACCGGTCTTTCTCATATATCAGGAGAATCAGTTCGGAAAAAAACTTCCAAATCTACCATTATTGACGCTAATAACGCGTCGGAAAGAGGAAAAAATGAGAAATGTAGTAATCGTCGCAGGCTGCAGAACACCTATCGGAACTATCGGCGGCCAGTTCAAGACACTTACACCATCAGAACTTACAATTCCGGTAATGCAGAACCTTGTAAAACGCGCCAACATCGATCCGGCTATCATCGACGACGTTATCTGGGGCTGCAACTACCAGAGAACTTTCAGAGAAAACAATCTTGCCCGCGTCGCGGCTGTTAAAGCCGGACTTCCTACATCAGTTCCGGGCATTACAATACATCGTAACTGCACATCTTCTCTTTCAGCGATCCAGATGGGTTATTATCAGATCAAAGCAGGAGAAGCCGACTGCATCATGGCCGGAGGTTCTGACAGCATGAGCACAGCTCCTCATATGGTATTTAACGCCCGCTTCGGACAGAAATACGGCCATATGGAAATGCGCGATTCCATGTGGGATTCCCTTACGGAACTCGGCGTAGGCCCGGCAATGATCATAACGGCTGAAAACGTGGCGGACAAGTACGGCATCACAAGAGAAGAAATGGACGCTTATTCGCTCCGCTCACAGCAGCGCGCTGTTGCCGCTATCGATTCAGGACGTTTTGAAGACGAAATAATCCCTATCACAGTTTCGTCACGAAAAGGTGATACAGTTTACACTACTGACGAATATCCTAAACGCAACGCGACCCTTGAAGGTCTCGCGAAACTTCGTCCGGCAATGAAAAAAGACGGCAAAGTAACTGCCGGAAACGCTTCAGGAATGAACGACGCTTCATCCGGCGTCATCCTCATGGAAGAAGAAAAAGCAAAAGAACTCGGATGTCCTATCATGGCAAGAATCGTTTCAACAGCCACGACAGGCGTTGATCCCGAGATCATGGGCATCGGACCTATCAGCGCTACACAGAAAGCCCTCGAAAAAGCAGGTCTTACTGTAGACGATATCGATCTTTGGGAGATCAACGAAGCATTTTCTTCTCAGGTAATAGCATGCCAGAGAGAACTTGGCGTTCCTGATGACAAACTCAATGTCAACGGAGGCGGAATCTCCCTTGGACACCCTGTAGGAGCTACAGGCTGCCGTATTATGAATACTCTTATGTATGAAATGAAGAAACGAGGCAACCGCTACGGAGTCGCTACGCTTTGCGCCGGCGGCGGTATGGGAGTGTCAGTGATAATCGAAATGATTTAATCATCAGCATCATAATCGGAGGAAACTATGAAAGCGCTTAATCTGCATTCAAGACAGAAAAATCTGCTTTCAGTTCTGAACAAAAAACACGGCGCTGTTTCGGGCAAAGAGCTCGCGACAGCGCTTGATGTATCAGAACGTACAATAAGAAGCGATATAAAAGAAATAAATTCACAGCTCGAATCATACGGCATTCAGATACGCCCTCTTTACGGCAAGGGCTACTCTCTTTTAATAAAGGACAGGCATGTTTTTATCGAGCTTTTTTCTGAACATGAAAGCTACGCTTCTAAAGACGACCGCATCCGCACGCTTATGATACGCCTCTTACGTGAAAACGACTGGTGCGAACTCGGAGTTTTAGAAGACGAAATGTTTGTCAGCCGCACCACCCTGGAAAACGACTTAAAAACAGTAAAAAAACAAATTTCCGCCCGCCATCCTTATCTTCAGATGGAACGGAAAGGAAATTTTGTCAGACTCGAAAACAACGAAATCAAAAGGCGCGATATCCTCATCAGAAATTATGCCGAATACTGGGATTACGACTCAAGAGAAGGCATTGTCTTAAGAAGAGACGAATTCAGCGCCGATATACTCAGAACCATACAGAATATCCTGAAAGCCACGCTCATAAAGTGGTCTGTTTCCCTTGACGACTCCGCCTTTATATATATGACGCTGTCAATAACCGTAATGCGCTACCGCGTTAAACAGGGACACACCGTCCACTATTCCGAAGAAACCGCTTCAAAGGCAAAAGTTTCAGAGCTTGTACAGGAAGTTCTCACAACCTTAAGCGAACTTTGGAATCTTGAATTTAAACGTTCGGAATATATCTGGCTTTCCGATATATTAAGGCAGCTTGAAGTTTTCTGCGATACAAGCCATTCCAAAAACAAAGCGCTGGAAAATACCGACGTGCTGTGCCACCATATCGTCAACAATCTCTTAAAATCGATTTATGACGAATACGGCGTCGATTATACCCGGGACGATTATTTATTTATCGATCTGACCTTGCATGTCCAGGCTTTATTTGACGGCATCGTGGCTCCTCAGATTCAGAATCATCTTTTCGGAGATGAACTTCGCCTCAAATATCCTTTTTTGGGCGACATAGTTAATTACTCGCGCCTTTTTCTCGAGGAACAGTGTGAGATCGCGCTCGGAAGCGATGAAAACGACTATCTGTTTCCGTTTTTCATTTCAGCCCACAGCGCTCTGCAGCGTTCTCACTTGAAATCAGGCATCAAAACAAGCATCGTAAGCCACACCAGCAACAGCATCACTCTGTATCTGATGAACCGGCTCAAACACCACTACAGAGACGAGCTTGATCTGAAAGGGCCGTACCCCATTCACGCTAAGGTAAAAGCCCTGGACGACGATCCCTATCTGATTTTATCAACGGTAAAGACAAGCAATTTTCAGAAAAAGAAAAATATACCTCTGATCGTTGTATCACCTCTTTTGGAGCGCAACGACAGGAGAATGATCGAAACTTATATAAATAAATACCTGTGCGAACAGTTATTCGGACCGCTTCCGAAAAAATTATCGGAATATTTCAAGAGCGATCTGATATTCAATATAAAAAATAAAGAGAGTCTTGTGACAACGCTCTCTTCGATTTGCGCTGTAATAAAAGACAAGATCCGCTTATCTTCGCTGCGTCCGGCTGATCCGTCAGTCAATTACAATACGCTTTTAAAGAACGGATTTTTGTTTATTTATCAGACAGACAGCTCCATAAAAGATCCTGCCATTTCCCTTGCGTCGCTCACAAAACCGATTTCATGGAAACACCTGCGAAGCGTTCAGACCATCATGTATCTGATACTTCCGGAAAAAGACAAAAAGCAGCTCGGATGGTTCTATTTCTTCGCCCGCTGCCTTTCACAAAATCCGGAGCTTCTTGACTCTTTTATGGATGATACATTTTAAATCAGGATCGGATAGAGGAAGTATTCTTCCCTATCCGATCTGCGCGATACCTCGCACATCTCGTGGCATTGCCACTCGATGACCGTTGCCCAGCAAATATCCGCTCGTGCAAGCACGGCGGCTGCTTGCTGGGTGTATCGCGCAAAAAATCAGCCGCGGCATCACGCCGCGGCTTTTGTCATATTCAGATCGAATCTACAGTCTTTTTATATTTCTTAAGATCCTCATCAAGATGCTTATACATATCCACGTAATAAGGGAATAATTTATCGTACGCCTCTTCCCATTCAGGAACAGGATCGATTACTTCTTTTACTTTGACGATCTTCTGAATCGTCTTTGTAAGTTCAGGGAACACTCCTACCGCATTGCCAGCGATGAGTACATCTCCGAAAGGCACGTCTCCCGATTTATCATCAAGGGTATAGACCGGCACATGAAGCATTGAAGCTTTTATCCTGCACCATGTGATCGATTTAGCGCCGCCGCCGGCAATCCTCAAGGCCGTCGGTTTGATTCCCGAGATTTCGGAAACTGTGCTTATTACATGTCTTACAGCGTATGCCGTTCCTTCAAATACAGCGCGGAAGAACTGATCTCTCGTAGAAGTAAGGGACATTCCGATGAACATGCCCTTGGCATAGGAATTCCAAAGAGGAGCTCTTTCTCCTAAGAGATACGGGAAGAACATAATTCCCTCAGAACCCGGTTTTACCTCCTCCGCGATTTTATTTATATATGCGAAATCGTTCATTCCAAGTTTAGCCGCTTCCGCTTTTTCAGCAGTTCCCCATGTATCGAGGAACCATTTAACAGCCGCTCCCGACGTCTGGATAGGCGCGTCATAAAGATACGGCATTCCGTCGATGGCGCATGGGAATGTAACTACAGGATCGGAATATTTTCCGAGTTTTGTCGTTCCCGTAAATAAAAGAGAGGTTGTTCCTGAAGCTTCTCCGACTTCTCCGAGTTTTGATATGCCTGTCGCGTACATCGACGCCATGGCATCTGACGCTCCGGCGCATACAGGAATACCGCTTATGAGTCCCGTCTGCTGTGCCGCCTCTTCCGTTACATATCCTATGATGTCCGTTATCTTTACAGGCTGCGGCATGAGTTTTTCAAGATCCACTCCGATCACATCGCCGATTTCTTTTGACCATTTTCTGGTTTTAACGTCCATACACTGGCTTCTCGACGCGCAGTCCAGATCTATCGCTATATTTCCTGTAAGTTTTAAATTTATATATCCGTTTGCCTGAACGAGGCCTTCCGTTTTCGCGAAATTTTCAGGCTCGTTTTTTCTGTACCATAAAAGTTTTGACGTAAGGAAAGCTACGCTTGGCGGCGCTCCCATGATGGAAGCGTAATTATCATATCCGAGCGCATTTACGATATAGTCAAGCTCGTCAGCCGATCGCGTATCCTGGTATGTAATCGCGTTTCGAACCGGCGTTCCGTCTTTTCTGACAGGAACAAGAGAAATGATCTGCGAGCTGACGCTTATTCCGCGGATACGTCTTACGACTTCCTCTCCCGCTTCTTTTGTTATCTCTTTTAATATGGAACACGCGTTGTCCCACCACTGTCTCGGATCCTGCTCCACCATTCCGGGTCCGGGCATTATCGGCGTATTCGGTCTTGAGGCTGTGGCGATAACCTCGCCGTCCTCATCCATGATATTGGCTTTAATATTAGTCGTTCCAAGATCCATACCAAGCAGATAATTCTCTTTTAAAATCATATCAAACCCTCCGTTATTTTACTGATACGGCAATTACGCCGCAGCTATGAAATCAGCACAAGATACATAATTATTTATAACACTATAACAAAACAGTACCGTGTTTACAATTGTATAATTTCCGTTTCATAACGGCAACCGCGTCCTTTAATAAAGAATTTGTTTCCGTTTCATAACGGCAATTGGAAGTTTGCCTTGATCAATAAAAACCTGTACTATACAGGTATAAACGAAACACACGAAAAACAAAATGAATATATTGGGAGGTATAAAGTAATGGCTACAATGAAAGCTGCAGTAATGTATGGTCCAAATGATATCCGTTACGAGGACGTTGCAAAACCGGAGTGTCCTGCTGATGGCGTAATCCTTAAGATAATGGCAGTAGGTCTTTGCGGATCAGATATAAGAAATCTCACTTCCGATTCAAGAAAAGGAAATTATCCTTTTATATACGGTCATGAAATCGTAGGCGTAGTTGACGAGATCGGAGCCGAGGAGACAAAATATCAGGTAGGCGACAGATTATACCTCTTCCCCGGCACATATTGCATGGAATGCGACAACTGCATCAGCGGTCATTCCGAAAACTGCGAAAACGAGCATGTAGCGAAACTCGCAGGTACAGGCGGATTCGCCCAGTACATCGCTATCGGCGGCGAGAAGATCAAATACGGCGGAATCTACCGCATTCCTGACGGCATTAAATATGAAGCTGCTTCTTTGGGCGAGCCTCTTACATCAGTATACGCATGCGAAGACAACATCGGCGTAGGATTTAACGACGTAATCGTAATCGTAGGCGCAGGCCCTATCGGATGCTTCATGACTAAAGTCGCTAAACTCCGCGGCGCTAAAACAGTCATCATGATCGACATTAACCAGCTTCGTCTCGATCAGGTTACGGCTTTCGGCGCTGATCACATTATCAACAGCAAGGAAACAGATCCTGTTGAAGCAGTTCTCAAACTTACAAACGGAAAAGGCGCTGACAAAGTAATCTGCGCCAACCCTTCAACAGCGACACAGCAGCCTGCTCTTCAGATGGTAAGAAAAGGCGGACTCGTAGTATTCTTCGGCGGAGTTCCAAAGGGCGCTATGACAGAGCTCGACACAAACCTTATCCACTACAACAACATCTGGATCAAAGGACATTTCGGAGCTTCTTACATCCAGTCAAAGAAAGCTTTCGAGCTCGCGATATCGGACGCATTCAACGCTTCAGATTTCATCTCTTACAGACTTCCTCTTGAAGAGATCAACAAAGGAATCGAGCTTACACGTAAAGACGCCATCAAAGTAGTTCTCTTCCCTAACGGAATGAATCCTGACGGCGAATAATTTTAAAACAGTTCAATAACATTACAGAAAAAATATAAAGGTAAAAAAGCAAAGGAGAAAAAAATGGCATTTCAGTTTTTTGTTCACAACAATCTGACATTTGGAAAAGACGCTATACAGTCTCTTTCAGGAATCGTTGAAAACCTCGGACTCAAAAAAATCATGCTCGTTCATGATCCGGGCGTTAAATTCGCGGGAATTCCTGAAAAAGTTATGGCTGAGCTTAACAAAGTTGACGGTCTTGAAGTTACTGTTTTCGGCGACGTTGAGCCGAATCCGTCAAACGAGCTTATCGAAAAAATGTACGCTATCGCGAAAGACGCCAAGGTGCAGGGCTTCGTAGCAGTAGGCGGCGGTTCTTCCATCGACGCTACTAAAGCGGTTAACGTTCTTATGACAAATCCTGAACCGATCGGACAGTACGGCGGAATCGGTCTTGTAAAGAACGCTGTTCTTCCGCTTATCGCTATCCCTACAACGGCAGGAACATCCAGCGAGATCACAAACGTTTCAGCTCTTACAGACACTGTAAAAGTTGTTAAATACGTTGTTATCGACGATAAACTTGTTCCTTCGCATGTCATCTGCGATCCTGAATTCACAAGAACAGTACCAAAGGGCGTTACAGCCGCTACAGGTATGGACGCTATGACTCATGCTATCGAAAGCTATATCTCAAACGCAGCCAACAGACTCACGAGATATCATGCTATCGAAGCTCTTAAGATATTCTTCAATGCTCTTCCAAAAGCAGTTGAGGACGGAAACGATATGCAGGCAAGAGAAGACATGATGCTCGGATGTATCATCGTAGGATACAGCTTCTCCAACGCTAACCTCGGACTTGTTCACGCTATCGCTCATACGCTCAGCGCCCGCAATCATCTCGCGCACGGCGTTGCAAACGCGACAGTTCTTCCATATGTTATGAGATTTAACGCTCCGAGCTGTCCTGATGAAATGATCGAGCTTGCCAAAGCAGTCAATCTTCCGCTCACAGGCGACAAAGATAAAGACATGTACGCTCTTTCAGACGCTCTTCTCGAGCTGAAAAACACAGTCGGAATCAAACCTCTTTCTGAGCTTGGTGTTACTGAAGAAGATTTCGATGTTATCGCTGAGAACGCTCTTCTTGAGGTTCCTCTTATGTTCAACCCTCGCCAGGGCGTAACAAAAGAAGATATCATCGCGATTCTTAAACAGGCATTTTAATTAAAGCAGAAAACTTACGTAAAAGGGAGGAATTTATCATGATTTATGAATCAATCAGACAGACAGTATTAGACGCTATTTTAGAGGCAGTTGAAAAAGGACTTATCAACGGAACATCAGGAAACATCGCGATGCGTGACCCTGAAGACAGAGACATCGTTGCTATCACACCGTCCGGAATCGAATACGCAGGCATGACAGCAGGCGATATCGCAGTTGTAAGAATGAAAGAAGACGGAACAAACGAGTGGATCGACGGACCTTACAAACCATCATCAGAGCTTCCTATGCACTGCCTCGTAATGCGTAAAAGACCTGAGGTAAACGCTACAGTTCATACTCACAGCATGTACGCTACTATCTGCGCTATGGGTGAGAATCCTGAACTTCGTCCTATCACACCTCCTCAGTGTGAGTTCACACCTGTAGGAATCGTCAGCTTCACAATGCCGGGTTCAAACGACGTAGCTCAGAAAGTTGCCGATACACTTGGTGACAAAGGTCTTGTATGCCTTATCAAAAACCATGGTATGTTCTCATGCGGAAAGAGCATGAAACAGGCTATGCACGCTACAATCTACACAGAAGAAATGGCTGAAACAACAGTTATCGCTAAAACACTCGGAACATATGAGCCGATGCCAAAAGAAGCTGAGGAAGCTATGCAGGCTCTTATCGCAGCTGATCAGGCAGTATAATTCTAAAAGTCGAAAGGAACTACAACAATGAAAAAACTTGCTTTATGTACTCCGCTTCCTGAGGAAGCCCTCGCTAAAATCAAAGAGACATGTGATGTTACTATCTGCGGCGAATTAAAGCACGGAAAAGGCAATGTTACTGAAGAAATGACAAAAGAAGAATGTATGGGCGCTGAAATCATCGTTTTAGGCGATGAGTACGCAGGCGCAGATACGCTTCAGGCATGGATTGACGCCGGAATGAAATTCATCGGCGTTGCTAAAGGAACTCCTGCCACTGTTGATTACGACACAATCGCAAACGCAGGCCTCCAGCTTACATACACACCGGGACGTAATGCTGTCGCTGTTGCAGAGTACTGCATGGGTCTGATGATCGCTGTTGCCCGCAACATGTGCAAGGCCGTTACAGGTCTTAAGATGGGCGAACATCTCGGAGCTCCTGTTGATGACATCTATGATGTTCCTGATGTAAAGAACGTTACATGGGGACCTCTTGATGAGAATCATCCTTATACACAGTACGGCATCGGTTTCGAACTTTACGGAAAGAAACTCGGTCTTGCAGGATACGGCGCAATCGGACGTGAAGTAGGTATGCGCGCTAAAGCATTCGGCATGGAGCTTCTCGCTTACGATCCTTATCTTCCTGCTGATGTTATTGAAGCTACAGGCGCGAGAGCAGTCGATCTTGACACGATGCTTTCAGAATCTGATATCGTTTCAATCCATCTTCCGGTTCTTCCTTCAACAAGAGGAATCGTAAATAAAGACTGGTTCAGCAAAATGAAACCTACGGCAATAGTTGTAAACACAGCAAGAGCTGCCGTTATCGATCAGAGAGATTTCGTTGAAGCTCTTCAGAACAAGGTTATCGGCGGAGCAGCCATCGATGTTTACTGGCAGGAGCCGATCCCTGCAAACCATCCTCTTCTTAAGATGGACAACGTTCTTTGCTCGCCTCACTACGCAGGTCTTACAACAGACGTTGACGGATGGTCAGGACGTAAAATGGCGGAAAATGTTTTCGCATATCTTGAAGGAAAACCATTCCCATATGTATGGAAGGTTAAAAAATAAACAATCAATATAGTTTTAAAGGAGAAAAAAGTATGGCTAAATCTTTAGTTGCTATCGCGAAAGGTGAAGACATCCAGGCTAACGTTACCAGAGTATTTGATCTCATGGGCGGCGTTGAAAATGTCATCAAACCTAAAACAATAGTTGTTCTCAAACCAAATGCAGGTCATGCAGAACCGCCTGAGACATCAGTATGTACAAACCCTGAGGTTGTACGTGCCGTAATCAGAGAGGTTAAAAAAGCTAATCCTAAACAGATCATTATCGCAGAAGCTGCCGCTATCGGATGCGACACAGAAGAATGTTTCCGTGTAAGCGGTATCGCCGCTGTAGCTGAAGAAGAAGGCGTTGAATTAAGAGATATCAAACGTGACAAAGATCTCGTTAACGTAGCGGTTCGTGATTATAAATCAAATATCGATCACCTCCTGCTTCCGAGATTCCTTCTTGAGGCTGATCATCTCATCAACCTTCCTATCCTTAAAGCTCACGCTTCAATGGTATTCTCAGGCGCGCTTAAGAATATCAAAGGCGTTGTTCAGGATAAGGTTCATATGCAGATGCATCAGAAAAACCTCACAATGGCTATGATGGATGTTTGGAGCGCATGCCGCGCCGATATCAACATCATGGACGCTATGAGAGCCGCTTCAGGATACAGCCCTCATATGCCTGTTCCAATCGAGACAAACATGGTTCTCGGTTCAAAAGACCCTGTTGCGCTTGACCGCGTAGCATGCGAGGTTGTAGGTATCGATACAACATGCGTAGACTACTTCAAAGCCGCTAAAGAAGCAGGTCTTGGAAACTACGATATGCATGAAATCGAAGTTGTAGGAACACCTATCAAAGAAGCATACAAGAAAATGTGGATCCCATATATCGGCGACATGAGCTCACGCTGGCCTGAATACGATGTAAGATGCAACGGCGCATGCTCAAGCTGCCAGGCTCTTCTCGCTATCAACATGGAAGAGCTCAAAGCTGTCAATGAATATGATAAAAACGCCGGCATGACTATCGTTATCGGCGGAAAGAACGAGATTCCAAAAGACATTCCTGATGAGAAAATCGTTCTTCACGGAAACTGTACAAAGAAATATCTCAAAGATCATCCGAATGCATACTGGATCCTCGGATGTCCTCCGAACGAGCCGGCTCTTTACCTTACAGTACAGCGTAAAGAGGTTATCAACGGAATGGGTGATCAGGAAGAAGAGATCATTCGTCCATGTATGGCAAGAGACGCTGCTGTATGGCGTGAATACGTATTTAAAGCAGCTGAAAAATACTACGAGGAGCATCCTGACGAGAAATAATGGACGGCTATGTATATGTTGATATGGATGAAGACTTTCGCAAGCTGCTCGAAGTGATCTTCAATGATGATTTCATGAAGAAACACACTAATTTCGACAACTTCGAAGGATTCAAATATTCCAGTGCGGTTATCGCTAACTGGACAGCCGACAAAATGGTTTATGCACAGCTTTTAATGGACAACTTTGTAGATGAGAGCACCGAATTTTCTACATGGGAGGAAATGGTTAAAGCTGCCACAGACGAAGCGTTCGGCAAACACTAATATCTTTTTGCACCATTTTTACCTGGAAAAAAACCATGGCATAAGCCATGGTTTTTTTCTCGTTTTCAATAACCTAAATGTTATACATAACTATAATCAAAACCTGCTCTTGTTAAAAATCTTCATTATATGTATGATGAATATATATATAATCGGAAAATAAGGAGGACACGAAATGTTTGATTTACACGGACGTGTTGCCGTTATAACAGGCGGTTCAGCGGGACTTGGACGAGGCATCGCCATCGCTCTTGCCAAACAGGGCGCCGATCTCGCTATTCTCGCAAGAAGAATGGACAAACTGGAAGCTACGGCATCAGAGCTCAGAACTCTCGGTGTTAAATGCCTTCCTGTTCAGTGCGATATTTCAAGTCAGGAATCAGTAGACGCCGCAGTTGACGCAGTTATGGAAGCTTACGGAAAAGTTGATATTTTGGTAAACAATGCCGGAAACGGCGGCCCTCCATACCCTGTCGAGGACTATCCTATGGATGTTTTCAAAAAAGTAGTCGATCTTGATCTCGTTGCTCTTTTCAGAGTAATGCAGGCCTTCGGCAAAAAGATGGTTGAAACAGGCTACGGCCGTGTTATCAACATAGCTTCAGCCATGGGAATGGTTGCCAACCTCGATGTTCCTCTTGCAGGATATCACGCTGCGAAAGGCGGCGTTATAAACCTTACAAGATGCGCTGCTTCAGACTGGGCTACAAAGGGCATCACAGTTAACGCTATCTGCCCCGGAATGTTCCCGTCGGAAGTAAACTCTGACGAATTCATGGAGACACAGATGGATTTCATCCGCCGTATCACTCCTATGCAGAGACCGGGCATTCCTACAACTATGGAATCCTACGGCGATCTTGACGCGGCGGCATGTTTCCTTGCTTCAGACGAAGCCCGTTATGTAACAGGCGTTATCCTTCCTGTCGACGGCGGTTGGACAGCGGTCTGATAAATAAATAAAACTTCACCTTAATTTAGCCGTATCACATTGCATCTTAGTGTGATACGGCATTTTTTGATATTTTTTTGACATAACATAATCGTTAACACCGCTCATAAAGCAAATATTATTTTAAAAAATAACAAATCCGTTATATACTGTTTTTAACATATCAGAAAATGAAAAAGGAGAATCAGATTATGACTTTTCAGGAATTAAAAGCGCGTAATGCCGGACGTAATTTCGACCAGATCGTAGTCGTTGTCAAAGACATCTTTGATGAAATGGCTGAATTGCGCAGAATTTACGGCGCTGCACCCGGCGATGTCCGTACAGTCACATGTACAACAGACGACGGCGTGGAATTCACAGAAAAACGCGCAACTTACTTCTATATCAATACATCACTTTGTGTAATCGAGCCTGTTTCGGGAGAAACGGTATACAAAAAATTTCTCGATAAACACGGCGAAGGCATTGCCTGCGTAAGAGAGCGCATCGCTCCGGACAAATTCGACGCTGAAGAAGCGCGCTACGCATCAAAAGGCTTTGCTCCAGTTCAGAAGATTACAAAAGACTGCTGCAAAAAATCCTGGTTTGAAATGGATGATCTCGGCATTCTCTTCGAGATAATTTCAGATGACAGCGAAAAGATCACTCCTTCATATGTAATTCAGGATAAGATACAGCAGATCAACATCACGACTCCTGACGTTTACGATACTATCGCAAAGATCGTCGACCGCATGGAAATCGGACCTTTTGAGCTCGGCGCTCAGACTCCTTCAGCTCTTCGCGACTGGGGATTTCGTGAAGACGGCGTAATTAAGAAAGTTGACGATTTTAAATTTATAATCGCCATCATCCCCTGCGGAAACATCGAATGGGAAGTTATCCAGCCTGTTACAGGACCTCTCGTATACAATGACTTCATCAAGAGAAGAGGCATCGGATATCACCACATCCTTCTTGAAGTCGCATGCGCAAATTGGGACAAGACATTTGAAACATACGCTGCCAACAACATTGAGCTTGCATGTTTCGGAAAACTCGGCCCTGTAGACTGGTGCTATTTTGATACGGAAGAACAGATCAAATTCTACACAGAAATGCGTACAGACGCTGTGATGGACAAACTTCCTGACGGATACTTTATCGGATGGTATCCGGAAGAAAATTAAGGAAATATATTATAGAGGAGAATAAAAATGGCAGAATTAACATTCAAAGAAAATGTTCTTGACCGTTTTCGTTTTGACGGAAAAACGGCGGTTGTAACAGGCGCTGCCGGAAATATCGGCTATCATACAGCTCTCGCGTTCGCTCAAGCAGGCGCAAATGTGGCTATCGTCGACCTTCCCCAGTGCATCGAGCGTTCACAGAAACACGCTGATGAGTTCGCCGAGAAATACGGCGTAAAAACAGCTGCTTACGGCTGCAACCTCACAGACGACAAAGCAGTAAAAGAAATGTTTGATCAGATCGAAAAAGATTTCGGTTCTGTAGACGTAGTTCATAACAACGCAGGAGTAGGCGGAGCCCTCGCTCCTGATATCGAGGAGTGGGATGTCGAGCACAACATGCCGCATCTTGATCACTGGAAACAGGTTCTCGATATCAACCTCGTAAGCATCTATATCGTGGCTGTTGCCGCAGCGCGCGTAATGATCCGCGAAGGACACGGCGGCGCTATCGTCAATACAGGTTCTATTGCGGGACATATCGTTAACCAGGCTCCGATGTATCAGACTCTTGACGACTCTTCATACGGAGTTGCGAAAGCAGGCGTGCTTTTCTTTACAAAACACTTCGCATCACAGGTAATCAAATACGGAATCAGGGTAAATTCCATATCTCCGGGATACTGCTACAGCCCTGGTCTTCATGATGGACTTTCTCCTGAGATCCTTGACTGCTATCAGAAAACACAGCCGATAATGCGTATGGCGCGTGTTGAGGAGCTTCAGGGAGCAGTTCTTTATCTTGCCAGCGACGCCGCAACATATACAGTAGGACAGGATCTCCTCGTAGACGGAGGCCACATCATATGGTAAACTAAGCAGTTCAGATAAAATGGAGACTGCCGATAGACCAATTTATTGATCTATCGGCAGTTTTTATTTTATATGAACCCAAAACTCCATGAGAATATAGCCCGACAGGGCGGTGTTCGAATGGAGTTTTAGCGTTTTGGGAGTGCGCAGCACGTAAAAACGCGTGCTTAGTTTACCTTTGTTCTTTAATTTTCCTAAACCCAAAACTCCATGAGAATATAGCCCGACAGGGCGGTGTTCGAATGGAAACTCTATTAATCCACATTCCATCCCGACAGATAAGCTTCCTGCTCCGGTGTAAGCTCATCGATCTTAAGCCCCATGGCCTCAAGTTTATACTTGCCAATCTCATTGTCTATCGAATCAGGCACATCGTAAACTTTC
>CASEDW010000103.1 GCA_949286775.1 uncultured Eubacteriales bacterium
AATCCGGGAATGAATATATCGTGTCGACCACTTTTTTGGCCTCGTCAAAAGTAAGCGCGTAAAACATAGGAAGTCTTAAGAGTCTTTTGCTTTCTTTTGTCGTATATCTGTCCTCTCCGTTAAACCGTCCGAACTTTCTGCCCGCTGCCGCAGTATGAAGCGGAATATAGTGAAATACCGCTCCGACGCCGTTGGCCTTAAGGTGGGCTATCAGCCTCGTTCTGACGTCAAGATCTTTTACTTTTATATAGTACATATGGGCGTTGTGAACCGCATAATCAGGCACTACAGGTCTTTCTACAAGACCTCTGTCAGCGAGTTCCTTAAGGTTTTCATGATAAAAATTCCATATGACCATTCTCTTTTCGTCGATCACATCGGCGTTTTCAAGCTGGGCGTAAAGATACGCCGCGTTCAATTCACTCGGAAGGTACGAAGAGCCGAAGTCCACCCATGTATATTTATCTATCTGGCCTCTGAAGAATTTACTTCTGTCGGTGCCTTTTTCTCTTAGGATTTCAGCTTTCTCAAGATATTTGCCGTCCTGAAAAAGGATCGCTCCTCCCTCTCCCATCGTATAATTCTTCGTCTCATGAAAACTGAAGCATCCGAAATCGCCGATTGTTCCGAGAGCTTTTCCTTTATAATATGCATGAACTCCCTGGGCGGCGTCTTCCACAACTTTGAGGTTATGTCTCTTCGCTATATCCATTATCGTGTCCATCTCGCATGCTACGCCGGCGTAATGAACAGGAACGATGGCTCTTGTTTTTTCTGTAATCGCGTCCTCTATCTTCGTCTCGTCTATGTTCATCGTATCGGGTCTGATGTCGACAAATACAATCTTGGCTCCCCTTAAAACAAAGGCGTCGGCAGTCGAAACGAATGTATAAGACGGCATTATAACTTCATCTCCAGGCTGGATATCGGCAAGATATGCCGCCATTTCAAGCGCATGGGTGCACGAAGTAGTCAGCAGACAGTACTTTGTCTTGAGCTCGTCCTTCATCCACTGAGAGCACTTTTTTGTAAACATGCCGTCACCGCAGAGTTTGCTCTTTTCTATCGCTTCTTTGATATAATCCATTTCTTTTCCCAGAAATGCCGGTTTATTGAAATCTATCATAATTTCCTCTTTTCAATGTTTAATTTAATACCAGGGATTGTGGGAGCGCATCTCACCAAACAATCCGCGGATATCATAACTATGAGTTTTCGCCCTCATCTCTAACGGCTTATTTTCTCATATCTCATTGAAAATTTCAATAAAAAAAAAGGGCAAAGCAACAAGTGCCTGCCCTTAAAATAATTAAACGTCAAATAAAAGATCTCCATAGGATGGCATCGACCAGTAGTCTTTGTCGACAAGTATTTCAAGTCTGTCGATAGGTTTTCTGAGAGCTGACATCTGAGGGATAACATGGTCGCGGTAAAATTCCGCCTGTTCTTTGGCATTTTCGATAGTATTTGCCTTTTCATCAATAACTACAAGCGCTTTTAACGCAGTATAGGCTGATTTGAGATGACGGTTTATCCGTTCAAGCATCTCCTCCTGAACAGACGTATCTTCAAATCCCGCCGCCCTCAACGAATTGATGTCGTCGGCGAGAACTTTCGTATATTTGATGACCGACGGAATTATATGTTTTCCGGCGATGTCCACCATAACTCTCGCGTCGATATTCAGCGTCTTGTTGTAATTCTCATACTTCATCTCTTCTCTGGCGCGAAGTTCGTTTTCTGAGAATACGCCAAACTTTTCGAACATTTTTATCGTCTGTTCTTTTGTAAGCTCAGGGATGGCGTCAACAGTCGTCGCAAGATTGGGAAGTCCCCTTCTTTCGGCTTCTTTGATCCATTCTTCCGAATATCCGTTTCCTGCAAAGAGTACTCTCTGATGCTCTATAAAGTTGCGCACCGTCACATTGTGTATCGCCTTGTCTTTGTCTTCGGCTTTTTCAATAATATCGCATGCCTCGCTTATAGCCTCGGCAACGATGGTATTGATAACTATCGTCGATTCCGCTACAGAGTTTTTAGCTCCAACCATACGGAATTCAAATTTATTTCCTGTGAAAGCGAACGGAGAAGTTCTGTTTCTGTCTGTCGCGTCTTTGTTGAAATCAGGAAGACTTCTTACTCCCGTATGGAGCACTTCTCCCGTGATGCTGTGGGTAGCTTCTCCCGTTTCGATAAGCTGTTTAACAACGTCTTCAAGCTGCTCGCCCAGGAAAATTGATACTACTGCCGGCGGTGCTTCGTCAGCTCCAAGCCTTAAGTCGTTGCCCGCGTCAGCAGCCGACTCTCTCAAAAGTCCTGCGTGCTTGTCTACTGCTTTTACGATACATGAAAGCAGGAATAAAAACTGCTTGTTCTCGTGAGGAGTTTTGCCGGGATCTACGATGTTTTTTCCTTCGTCCGTGACAAGGGACCAGTTGTTGTGCTTACCCGAACCGTTTACTCCTGCAAAAGGTTTTTCATGAAGTATGCACTTCATTCCGTGGGCTGATGCCGTGCGGCGCAGCGTATGCAATATGATCTGATTGTGATCGATCGCGATATTCGCCTGTTCAAATATAGGCGCGAGCTCATGCTGAGCAGGAGCCACTTCGTTATGCTGTGTCTTGGCCGGAACGCCCATCTTCCAGAGCTCCACATTTACATCTTTCATAAATGAAGCTATCTTCTGGCGGATCATTCCGAAATAATGATCATCCATCTCCTGGCCTTTTGGAGGCATATGGCCGAACAGAGTATGACCCGTATACACAAGGTCTTTTCTCTGTTTGAATTTTTTAGAATCTACAAGGAAATACTCCTGCTCGATTCCGATACTTACATTGACTTTTTTTGCCGTTGTATTTCCAAAGATGCGAAGCATTCTCACGGCCTGTCTGTCTATAGCGTCCATTGAGCGCAGAAGCGGAATTTTCTGGTCAAGGGCTTCTCCGTTATATGAATAAAATGCCGTCGGAATGCAAAGAGTCGCGCCTGCGGCGTCTTTTCTTACGAAAACAGGAGACGTGCAGTCCCATGCCGTATATCCTCTCGCTTCAAAAGTAGCGCGCAGTCCTCCCGATGGAAATGAAGAGGCGTCAGGCTCTCCTTTGCAGAGCTCTTTACCCGCGAAATTAATGATATATCCGCCGCCTTTCGCCGGACTTAAGAAAGAATCATGTTTTTCGGCGGAAACGCCTGTAAGCGGATGAAACCAGTGTGTATAATGCGTGCATCCCTGCTCAATAGCCCACTCTTTCATCTCATGGGCTATAACGTCGGCGCTGGCGCTGTCAAGCTCAGCTCCGGTGCTCCTTATTTCCATAAGCTTGTTGTATACCGCATACGGAAGTCTTTTTTTCATTTCTTCATCTGTGAATACATATTCGCCAAATGTGTTGATCAGGTTATCATTCATCTGTCTCATCTTCAACTCCTCTCTCTTCAAAAATTTCGTCTACATATCCTTTTTTTACCGCGATCCTGACTGCCTGATGAAGGTTTTCAATATTTACCAGCGTATGCTCTCCTCCCGGCTCTCCGTCAAGAGTCCACGCTATAGGCTCGTCTGATCTTACGGTTATTTTTCTTGATTTGAATCTTTCGATAAATTTGCTGTCGGCTCCTTTAGTTAAAGAAGTAAAAGCTTCTATAAACTCTATCGGATTGTGGGTAGCTCTGATAAGCGTTACCTCAAACAGACCGTCGTCAAGCCGGACGACGTCGCCTGTGATATTCTTAAGTCCCGCCACCTGCGTTGAATTTGTTATCATGCCGTAGAACCATCCGTCAGAATAAGTCTTTCCCTCTTCTGTTTCTATCGTGGCGTTTATGACAGGTATATTAAAAAGTCTCTTCGCGACTTCTATAAGATACGCTCCGTAACCCATGATATTTTTCAGATTCTGGTCCGTTGTATACGCTATGTCGGTAAGAAGCCCGAAGGCAGCGATATAATTAAAATAACTGTCATTGAACTTTCCGATATCGACGGCTTTAAAATTTTCCGCTGCCATCCTGTCTATCGACTCGAGCGGCTTTTTCGATACATTTAACGTCGTACCATAGTCATTTGTGCTTCCGCAGGGAATAAACACAAGAGGAATATCTCTTCCGCTTTCTATTATTCCTGCCGCCGCGTCGCTGACAGTACCGTCGCCGCCGGCGCACAACATGATATCTAAGGAATCCGCGTACTTCAGCACCTGTCTTTTCGCGTCGCCCGCGCTCTGAGTCGAGTAGGCGATTGTTTCATATCCCATTTTTGACAATTCATCGAGAATATCGCTTATCTTTGCCTTTATCAGCCCCTTGCCGGAATGTAGATTAAATACAAATAATACCTTTTTGCCCATAATATATAAACCT
The DNA here is from genome assembly GCA_949286775.1 of uncultured Eubacteriales bacterium. GTDB lineage: Bacteria > Bacillota > Clostridia > Lachnospirales > Lachnospiraceae > Alectryocaccobium. The sequence goes on from CASEDW010000103.1 coordinate 4,366, forward strand.
GCTATTACAATTATAATTATTTTATATTACACTAATTATACAAAACATGCAATCGCTCATATACGGCAGCGGCAAAAATTAAATTATATAGAAAAATCGAATTCATCGCATCCGAAGTTTTCGTTTTTGTAATCCATGAGATAAGTAAGCATCTCTCTTCTGTCGGTATCATTCAGAATTTCAATGGCGCAGGAAATATTGTCCCTGTCAAAAATACCTGTTTCCACAAGAGCCTTTAATTCAGACACTGCGTTTTCATCTGCCAGCGCGTCTATAACATCTCCAAGCGCGTCACGAACATGACATATCAGCTTTTCCTTCATTTCATCAGATAAGTCAATGGGAAATCTCAATCGGCCGCACAGCAATCTTATGCGCTCAGCGCTGTAGTGTTTTCTCAAAAGAAATGAATCATACTCGGAAAAATCATATATCTTATTGTTTTTGCCGAAAGATTTCAGCAGTTCTTCTTTAAAATACTTATGTTTCGGGAAC
>CASEDW010000104.1 GCA_949286775.1 uncultured Eubacteriales bacterium
CTTGCTCGTCTGCCAGTTCCGACACTTCCGCATTTCTTGTCTTTACAAGATTCACGTGCTCGCTGAGCACGAGTTATATATTACTACTTTATACCATTAATGTCAATAACTTTTTTTGTTTTTTCGCGAAAATTATAAGCAAATTATAAGCAAAAATTATTAGCGGTATCTTTACTATATTTTTACCAAATTACAATACAAAAACATCGATTCATATTGCAATTTATACAAATATTATATAAAATTAATTCATATATGTTTATACGAAGGAGATGTGTTGTTATGCAATGGAAAAATTTTGACGAGCTTGATACTTATAAAAAATTAAATTCAATACGTGAAGTTGTTGATATTAAAAACGAAATGGCCGGTGAATCAGGCGCTCAGCGTGTCGACAAATATAAAGTCAATATGGCAGCTGATATGGTCTACAGTTATGCAGCCAAAAATGTAAACGACAATATTATAGATATCCTGCAGGAACTTGCTGATGAGGCTGAACTCATCGACAAATATCAGGAGCTTTACAACGGCGCTGTCATTAACACAGGCGAAAAAAGACTTGTTCTTCATCATCTGTGCCGCGGCCAGCTTGGAAACGACGTTATTGCGGACGGCGTAAACAAACGCGAGTTTTATCTCCTTCAGCAAAAACGCGCCGGCGAATTTGCAGTTAAAGTTCACAACGGTGAAATCTTAAATGAAAAAGGTGAGAAATTCACTACAGTTGTTCAGATCGGTATAGGCGGAAGCGATCTTGGCCCGAGAGCACTTTATCTGGCTCTTGAAAACTGGGCGCGTGTTAATAACACTCTTAAAATGGACGCTAAATTTATAAGCAATGTTGATCCTGACGACGCCTCTTCTATTCTCGCGACAACAGACCTTGCTCATACTTTATTTATTGTAGTTTCAAAATCAGGAACTACTCTTGAGACGCTTACAAATGAAAGCTTCGTTAAGAATGCTCTCATTTCAAATGGTCTTGATCCATCGAAACACATGCTGGCGGTTACAAGCGAAACTTCACCTCTCGCTAATAATCCTGCTTATCTCGACTCATTTTATATGGACGACTATATCGGAGGTCGCTACTCTGCTACTTCTGCTGTAGGCGGCGTTGTTTTATCCCTGGCTTTTGGACCGGAGGTTTTCGCGCGTATCCTTGACGGCGCGGCTAAAGCTGATATTACAGCCAAAAATAAAAATATCAGAGAGAACGCAGCTATGCTCGATGCCCTCATAGGCGTATACGAGAGAAACTTCCTCGGATACGGCGTAACGGCTGTCCTTCCTTATTCGCAGGCTCTTATCCGTTTCCCTGCTCATTTACAGCAGCTTGATATGGAATCTAACGGAAAGAGCGTAAATAGATTCGGCGAGGAAGTAAATTACGTTACAGGACCGGTTATCTTCGGAGAGCCTGGAACAAACGGCCAGCATTCATTTTATCAGCTTCTTCATCAGGGAACTGACATTAACCCTATTCAGTTTGTCGGTTTCAAAAAAAGCCAGATGGGAAATGACGTCATTATCGAAAATACTACAAGCCAGCAGAAATTAAACGCGAATGTGGCGGCTCAGATAATGGCTTTCGCGTGCGGAAAAGACGATGAAAACAAAAACAAATATTTCGAAGGAAACCGTCCGTCAAGCATTATAGTAGGCGATCAGCTTAACCCTGAATCTTTGGGCGCGCTGCTGGCTCACTTCGAAAACAAAGTAATGTTCCAGGGATTTGTATGGAATCTTAACAGTTTTGATCAGGAAGGCGTACAACTTGGAAAAGTCCTCGCCAAAAAGGTTCTCGCGAAAAATACGGAAGGCGCTCTTACTGCTTACAGCGAGCTTTTGGGAATATTCTGATTTAATACTGTTTTAAATAAAACCTATATGATTATGTGATCCTATCAATACAAAGAGATACTCCGCAGAATACAGTTTGAATCTTGCATTCTGCGGAGCTTTTTTGTCGCTTAAAATTATGTTCTGATTTGTTTACTCTTCTATTATTGCCGTTATATTGATCTCATTTTTCAGGCTTTCTGTTCTTGGGTTTTTATCGATGCCGAACGCCGCAATACCGACGACATTCACTTCGGCGTCTTCGAGCATCGAAAGAATAGCCTGAACTGTCGCCCCTGACTCTATCCAATTGTCTACAATCAGCACTCTGCAATTTGGCGCAAGACAGTCTTTTCTGATAACAACGGAGCAGGC
>CASEDW010000105.1 GCA_949286775.1 uncultured Eubacteriales bacterium
AAGATGATTATGAAGAGGAATCAAACCACTCCAAATCATTTTTCAGCCGTAAAAAAGAAACAGAACATGAAGATCAAACTTCCAGAATACACTCAGGAGCCGCAGCTTCTCCTAAGGTAACTCCAATGCGCAGACGCACAGGAAAAACTATGGAAGTTCATGTGATCAAGCCTGCGAATATGGAGGAAACGAGAGAGATCGCTGATACGCTTCTCATAGGATGTACTGTAGTGCTCAATCTTGAGGGACTTGATGTTGAAATCGCTCAGAGAGTTATTGATTTTTCTTCGGGCGCATGCTATTCAATAAACGGTTCTCTTCAGAAGGTTTCAAGCTATATTTTCATTCTCACGCCGCAGAATGTCGGCATAACAGGAGATATCACTGATATTCTGAACAGCTCAATACCGGCGATGAGAAACAATCTCTAATAAAACTTAAATCATGGACAAAGGCGTTTCCTTTGTCCATTTTTTGAACGATACGCCCGTAAGAGCGGCTGCCGTGCTTGCACGAGCGGGCATTCTACGGGCAACGATCATCGAGCAGCAACGCTGCGAGATGATTGGGGTATTGTGATTATAGGATAGGAAAAAGGAACTTTTCCCTATCCTATAATCAGATAGGGAGGACATATGAGTAAATATAAAAGAGACGATAAGGGAATATCCTCATTGAGGTTTTTTATTTATATATTTATCGCCTTAGCTGTTTTGACATTTGTTGACAGATTCACAAAACATCTCGCCGTTGCTTTTTTGAAAGGCAACGACGGTATATCGCTGATAGATGGAACGCTAAAACTGTATTATCTCGAAAACAGAGGCGCTGCCTGGGGAATGTTTGAGGGTCAGCAGTGGTTCTTCTTTCTGCTCACGGCAGTTTTCATAGTACTTGCCGTATGGTTTTTCATTAAAGTGCCAAAGAACAAATATTACCGCATGTTAAACATAGCCGTGACGATTCTTCTGGCTGGCGCGATAGGCAATTTTATCGACAGAATAATCAATAAATATGTAGTCGATTTCATCTACTTTGAGCTGATAGATTTTCCGGTTTTTAATGTAGCGGATATCTATGTGACCATATCGGTTATAATGCTTTTGATATTGTCGCTGTTCAGATACGGCGAAGGAGATTTTTTCTTTTTATCAAGAAACGCCAAAACAAAAGACAGGAAAGAACAGGCAGATGAATAAACTTTGTTTTAATATCGAACCGGAAGATACCAATCAGAGAATCGATTCATTTCTGACTTCCGAACTTGAAGGCTTTTCGAGGTCTTTTATTCAGAAGTGTCTTAAACAGGGTTTGGTCAGCGTAAATAAAAAGGCAGTGAAGCCGAACTATAAGCTTAAGAGCGATGATTTTGTAGAAGTCGAGATTCCTCCCGAGGAGGAGCCGGATATAAAAGCGGAAGATATACCTCTTGATATCATTTATGAGGACGACGATCTGCTTATAGTGAACAAACCTAAAGACATGGTTGTGCATCCGGCTCCAGGACACTACAGCGGCACGCTTGTAAACGCCGTTATGTTTCACTGCAAAGATAATCTTTCTGGAATAAACGGAGTATTGCGTCCCGGAATAGTTCACAGGATAGACAAAGATACGACAGGCGCGCTTGTGATCTGTAAAAATGATAAGTCCCACAGATCTCTTGCTGATCAGCTTGCCATTCACAGCATTAACAGACGCTACAGGGCTATTGTCCACGGACATTTTAAAGAGAGCGAATTTACAATTAAGACGACGATAGGAAGGCATCCCGTCGACAGAAAGAAGATGGCCGTAAACGTGAAAAACGGAAAAGAAGCGATAACCGATGTAAAGGTTCTTCAGGAGTTAAAAGATTTTTCCTATATCGAATGTACGCTTCATACGGGACGCACTCATCAGATCAGGGTGCATCTTTCATCTATAGGCCATCCGGTGCTCGGAGACGAGGTATACGGCCCTAAAAAATGCCCGGTGAAAAACCTCAAAGGTCAGACACTTCATGCCTATATGATAGGCTTTATACATCCTTCAACAGGCGAATATGTCGAATATTACGCTCCGCTGCCGGATTATTTTGAAAATTTGTTAAGAAAATTGTCATGATTTCTTTGATATTTTTCGTTTTGTGATATAATAACCATATGAGTTATAAGGAGGTATTGCTATGAATACAGTTATTACTATAGGCCGAGAATTTGGTTCAGGAGGACATCAGATAGGAGTAGAACTTTCTAAAAGGCTTAATATCCCTTTTTACGATAAAGAACTGTTAGAGCGTGCGGCAAAAGACAGCGGTTATGCAAAAGATCTGTTTGTATCCCAGGATGAAAAACCGACGGGAAGCTTTCTTTTTTCCCTCGTAATGGATTCATATTCATCCACCAGATACGGAGCGAATGTATTATCAGATATGCCTTTAAATCAGAAGGTATTTCTTGCTCAGTTTGAAACGATAAAAAATATTGCTAATCAGGGACCGTGTATACTTATCGGACGCTGCGCCGACTATGCGCTTGAATTTGACGACAGACTTTTATCTGTATTTCTTCGCGCTAATATTGAAACGCGAATCAGAAGAATTTCAGCTCTCTACGAACTGTCAAACGCGAGAGCGCGTGACAAGATCACAAAGGCTGACAAAGAAAGAGCAAGCTATTACAATTACTATACAAATAAAAAGTGGGGAAGCGCACAGAGCTATAACCTCGTAATCGATACAGGACTTTTCGGAATAGACGGTACTGTTGATCTTATTATGAAGGCAATAGAGGAAAAGGAACGCCCTGAAAAGCATCACATATATGAACAGCCGATGTACAGCTCTATTAACAAATAAACTTTAGACATTTTAAATTTAAGAGCCCTGTTTTACAGGGCTCTTATTAAAAATGAGGATTGTATGAAAATTTGGGTCACACGACATGGTCAGACTAATTTAAATTTAAATAAAAAAATGCAGGGTCTTGTTGACGAACCGTTAAATGAAACAGGAATACTTCAGGCAAAAGAAGCCCGTGAAAAAGTCAAAGAAATTAAATTTGACGCAGTATACGCAAGTCCCCTCGACAGGGCTGTTGCAACAGCCTCAATAATAGGAGGCGTCGGCAGATCGGAAGTAATAACAGACAGACGTATTATAGAAACTGATTTCGGCAAATACGATAAATGCAGCTATTACAAAATGGGACCTGTCATGACTCTGTACTGGGCTTTTCCGGAAATTTTTCCCGCGCCCGCAACTGTTGAAACTGTTCAATCGATGGTCGAAAGAAGCTCGTCTTTTTTGAAAGAACTTGAAGCAAAAGATTATGAAAACGTTCTTGTAGTATGCCACGGCGGCATCATAAGAGCGATCTGCGGCTACCTTGAAAACAGAAAGAACGGTATCAAATGGCGTCCGAAGCCTCACAACTGTGAGATCAGAGTATATAATTCCGACGAACACGGACATTATTTAAGCATA
>CASEDW010000106.1 GCA_949286775.1 uncultured Eubacteriales bacterium
AAATATAATTCACGGATTAAATCAAAATTGAGCGCATAAAAAGAATATTATTCTTAATAAAATTCAATAAATAGATTTTATTAAGATAAAACCCTTGTGAATGCGGGGATAAAAAATATAATTTAATTTATTTTGCAAGTTATAAAAAAAAACTTGCAAAGGCTTTAACGAGATGCTACAATAAAAAACGAAATTTGCGGAAACAGAATAGGAGGACATGACAATGTCATATGTAGATGAAGTACTCGCGAAAGTAATAGAAAAAAACCCGGCTGAGCCGGAGTTTCATCAGGCTGTAAAAGAGGTTCTTGACTCTATCAGACCTGTTGTAGACGCTAACGAAGAATTATACAGAAAAAACGCAATCTTAGAGAGACTTGTTGAGCCGGACAGACAGTTCAAATTCAGAGTAGCATGGGTAGATGACAAAGGACAGGCACAGGTTAACACAGGTTACCGTGTACAGTTCAACAACTCTATCGGACCGTACAAGGGTGGTCTCAGACTTCATCCTTCAGTTTATGCAGGCATCATCAAATTCCTCGGATTTGAGCAGGTATTCAAAAACTCTCTTACAGGACTTCCTATCGGAGGCGGTAAGGGCGGATCTGACTTCGATCCTAAGGGAAAATCAGACCGCGAAGTTATGGCATTCTGCCAGGCGTTCATGACAGAGCTTGCAAAATATATCGGAGCTGACATCGACGTACCTGCAGGAGATATCGGAACAGGCGCCCGTGAAATCGGATTTATGTACGGACAGTACAAACGCATCAAAAACCTTTATGAAGGAGTTCTCACAGGAAAGGGACTTTCATACGGCGGATCACTCGCGAGAACAGAAGCTACAGGATACGGACTTCTCTATCTTACAGAAGAGCTTCTTAAGATGAACAACATTGACATTGCCGGAAAAACATGCGCTGTTTCAGGATCAGGAAACGTTGCTATTTACGCTACAGAAAAAGCTCATCAGCTTGGAGCTAAAGTTGTTACATGCTCAGACTCTACAGGATGGGTATATGATCCGGACGGAATTGATGTTGCGGCTCTTAAAGAGATCAAAGAAGTAAAACGTGCCCGCCTTACAGAATATAAAAAATATCGTCCAAACGCAGAATATCATGACAAAGCTACTGAAGGAACAAATCAGTGGTCAGTTAAAGTTGATATCGCTCTTCCTTGCGCTACACAGAACGAGCTTAATCTCGAAGACGCTAAGGCTCTTGTTGCAAACGGAGTTATCGCTGTTTGCGAAGGCGCTAACATGCCTACAACACTTGAAGCTACAGAATATCTCCAGGAAAAAGGCGTAATCTTCGCTCCTGGAAAAGCTGCAAACGCAGGCGGCGTTGCTACTTCAGCGCTTGAAATGTCACAGAACTCAGAAAGACTCAGCTGGACATTTGAAGAAGTTGATTCTAAACTTAAAGGAATCATGGTTAACATCGCTCACAATATTTCTGACGCGGCTGAAAAATACGGAATGCCGGGAAATTATGTAGCAGGCGCAAATATCGCAGGATTTGAAAAAGTCGTTGACGCTATGCTTGCTCAGGGCATTTGCTGATATGATACTAAGGTCAAAATGTCAGACTTTTCATGCTTGCATGAAAATGACTGACTTTGAGACCTGCAAAACACCGAAAAGCAGCCATTTTTCAAAGAAAAATGTGCGAATTTGAGGTGTTTTAGGATTTCGGGAGTGCGAAGCACGGAGAAATCCGTAGTATCATAAGGTCAAAATACCTTTTGAACTCAACATCATAATATATTAAAATAAGTAGATACTCTACCGCAAATGGTAGGGTATCTTTTTTTCAATATCCGATTGCCAGAGTTGCGGCAAAACGCCGCCTGTGATAGAATGCATATATTGATATTTACAAAAGTACCGGCATGATGTATAATACCTTCGAATTTTGCCTGGGAAGATCCTGGCGGATTCGAAAATGATAAGACAGGGGTATATATGGAACAATATGTGATTAAGGGAGGAATCCCTTTGACAGGAGAAGTTGAAATCGGAGGCGCAAAAAACGCTGCTCTGGCGATTTTGACTGAAGCTATCATGACAGACGATACCGTGACAATCGAAAATATTCCCGATGTCAGTGACATAAATGCTTTACTGGGAGCGTTATCTTATATTGGCGCGACTGTTGACAGGATTGACAGACATACTGTAAGCATCAGCGGAGAAACTATCAAGTCTGTCAGTGTCGAGTATGAATTTATAAAGAAAATACGCGCTTCATATTATCTGCTTGGAGCCATGCTTGGAAAATATAAAAAAGCTGAAGTTCCGCTTCCCGGCGGATGTAACATCGGAAGCCGTCCTATAGATCAGCATCTTAAGGGGTTCCGTGCTCTCGGAGCCGTTATTCAGATAAAAAACGGTTGTATTCTTGCTGAAGCGACAAATCTTCATGGCGCGCATATTTATCTTGATATGGCGTCGGTAGGAGCTACCATAAATATTATGATGGCCGCGTCGCTGGCGACAGGGCGCACGATAATCGAAAATGCTGCAAGAGAACCGCATGTTGTAGACGCTGCGAATTTCCTGAACAGCATGGGAGCTAATATAAAAGGAGCAGGTACTGAAGTTATCCGTATCAAAGGCGTTGAAAAACTCCATGGAAGCACATATACAGTTGTTCCTGATATGATAGAGGCAGGAACATATATGGCGGCCATCGCTGCTACAGGCGGCGACGCGATTGTTAAGAATGTTATTCCGAAACATCTCGAGGCTACATCAGCGAAACTTAAAGAGATGGGATGTATCATAGAGGAGATGGACGACTCGATAAGAGTATCCGTCAATGGAAAACTTGGTAAAACCCACATAAAAACACAGCCTTATCCGGGATTTCCGACAGACATGCAGCCGCAGGTTGCGGCGGTTCTGTCGACATCAAAAGGTATCAGTATCGTTACTGAAAGCATTTTTGAAAACAGATTTAAGTATGCCGATGAATTGATGAGAATGGGAGCTAACATTAAAGTCGAAGGAAATACCGCTATAATCGACGGCGTTGAGCAGCTCACGGGCGCAAGAGTATGCGCGCCTGATTTGAGAGCGGGAGCGGCTCTTGTTATTGCCGGAATGATGGCTGAAGGAGTTACCGTTATCGACGATATAGTTTACATTCACAGAGGATACGAGGATTTTGATGAAAAACTTCGGGGACTCGGCGCTAAAATAGAAAGAGTAAACAGCGAAAAGGAAATACAAAAGTTTAAACTCGAAGTAGTCTGAGGTGCAAAAAGGTTGACATATCAGGAATCTGTTGGGACAGTTTTTTGACTGTGTCCCACCGGGCTGATTTTGCTCTTGACTATATAAGAACAAAGGTGTACATTGCTTAAAAGCAAATAAATATTGTTTTTCTCTTATTCAGAGTGGTGGAGGTACATAGGATCTGTGAAACCACGGCAACCCCCTTATTTAAGGGAAAGGTGCCAACCTGAGCGAAGAATTCGAACAATAAGAGGATTTGTTACTATTAATACAGGTCCGCTTTGCGGACTTTATTTTTTGCTTAAAATATTATAAAAATGAGGAGACAGTTATGGAAAAAAGATTATTCACTTCAGAGTCTGTAACAGAAGGACATCCTGATAAGATCTGCGACGCGGTTTCGGACGCTATTCTTGACGCTCTTTACGAGCAGGATCCAATGAGCCGTGTTGCCTGCGAAACAGCCATCACAACAGGTCTTGTGCTTGTAATGGGTGAGATCACAACAAACGCGGTTATCGATTATCAGAAAATTGTAAGAGAAACTATCAGAGAAATCGGATATGACCGCGGTAAAAAAGGATTTGACTGCGACACATGCGGCGTTCTTGTAGCCATCGACAAACAGTCTACAGATATCGCTATGGGTGTTGACAAAGCGCTTGAGGCTAAAGAGGGAGAACTTAAAGATGATCTCGACACAGGAGCGGGAGATCAGGGTATGATGTTCGGCTATGCCTGCACAGAGACAGAAGAACTTATGCCGTATCCGATCGCTCTTGCTCATAAGCTTACAAGAAAACTTGCGGAAGTGCGTAAAAACGGAACTCTTCCTTATCTTCGCGCTGATGGAAAGAGCCAGGTTACTGTTGAGTACGATGAGAACAACAACCCTGTAAGACTTGACGCCGTTGTTCTTTCAACACAGCATGGACCTGAAGTTTCTCAGGAGCAGATTCATGAAGACATTAAGAAATACGTATTCGATCCTGTTCTTCCAAAGAATATGATCGATGATAACACAAAATTCTACATCAACCCGACAGGACGTTTCGTAATCGGAGGACCTAACGGCGACTCGGGACTTACAGGACGTAAGATCATAGTTGATACATACGGCGGATACGCTCGTCACGGCGGCGGCGCTTTCTCAGGAAAAGACTGTACAAAGGTTGACCGTTCAGCAGCATATGCGGCTCGTTATGTGGCTAAGAATATAGTTGCGGCAGGTCTTGCTTCAAGATGCGAGATTCAGCTCTCATACGCTATCGGTGTTGCGCAGCCTACATCAGTTCAGGTTGAGACATTCGGCACAGGAAAACTTTCTGATACGGAACTTACAAAGATCGTTCGTGAGAACTTCGATCTTCGTCCGGCAGGAATCATTAAAATGCTCGACCTCAGAAGACCTATCTACAGACAGACAGCTGCTTACGGACATTTCGGACGTACAGATGTTGATCTTCCATGGGAGAAAACAGACAAAGCGGAAGCACTCAAGGCTTACCTTAAATAATTTTATAAATCCGGAACCTCTGAATTTGGAGGTTCCTTTTTAGTGTTGTAAGATTATAATCAGAGTGATATCATCAACACAGAATCATGAAAGGAGTATCTTGTTCATATGGAATTTCAGAAAGTAATAGAAGAAAGAAGAAGCATCAGGGGATATGACGCGTCAAAAAAAGCGTCAAAAGAACAGATAGAAGAAATTATTAACGCTGCCATACTCGCGCCTTCATGGAAAAATTCACAGGTGCACAGATATCATGTGGCGATTTCAGAAGAGGGAATTGAAAAAGTTAAGGCATGTCTTCCTGAATTCAACGCGAATAACTGCGAAGGGGCTTCTGCCATTATAGTAGAAACAATAGTTAAGAAACGCTCAGGATGGGATAAAGACGGCACGCCTTCTACAGAACTGGAGCATGACGAGTGGGGCGTTTATGACCTCGGGCTCGCGACGGAAAATCTTGTGCTTAAAGCTGCCGATCTTGGACTCGGAACTTTGATCATGGGTATCCGAGACGCGGGAAAACTTAAAGAAGTTCTTGCAATTCCTGAAAATGAAATGGTAGTAGCTGTTGTTTCAGTCGGATATCCAAAAGCAAAGGCAACTATGCCTAAACGTAAAGCGGTTGAGGATATCGCGGTATTTTATTAAAACTTAATGCGGAGCGGCGTTAAAATTGCCGCTCCGCGTCAAAAATTATAAAAAAACAGTTGCTTTTTTTAATACGCTTTAGTATAATAATCATCGTGCTTAAGACAAGCGCCCTTAGCTCAGTTGGTAGAGCAGTAGACTCTTAATCTATTTGTCCAGGGTTCGAGTCCCTGAGGGCGCA
>CASEDW010000107.1 GCA_949286775.1 uncultured Eubacteriales bacterium
CAAAATGATCATCGACCGCTCCTATATAAACGTCAGTATTTATCTTTTTTCTGTTTATCAGTTCCAGAACTTTCATTCCGAAACCGCCGTTTTTCACATTTTCTTCAAGAGTGACTATGAGTTTATTTTCATTTGCAAGGCTCAAGACAGTTTCTTCGTCAAAAGGCTTCACAAATCTCATATTCACTATCGTAGGCTCGATATTGTCCTCCTTTAGCAGCTCAGAAGCCTTCATGGCAATTTCAACCATCGCTCCTACTGCTAAAATCGCGACTTCTTTTCCTTTTTTAATGACCTCGGCTTTTCCGAATCTGATGTCGCTGTTGACGTCGTCGAGAATATTTGACGCATTGCCCTTGGGATAACGTATGGCTACAGGCCCTTTGAGCTTCTGGGCATACTTTAACATCTGCGACAGTTCATTTCCGCTTTTCGGCGCCATGACCGTCATATTCGGCATCATATTCAGATATGAAAGATCAAATAAGCCCTGATGGGATTTTCCATCCTCCCCTACAAAACCGGCTCTGTCGATAGCGAAGATAACATGGGCGTTCTGCATACACGTATCCATCATAACCTGATCAAAGCCTCTTTGCAAAAACGAAGAGTAGATAGCCGCCACCGGAAGCATGCCTCCCAAGGCAAGCGCCGTTGAAAAAGAGACAGCGTGTTCTTCAGCGATTCCAACGTCAAAAAATCTCTCAGGATACAATTTGGCAAAGCTGCCAAGTCCTGTTCCTTCTTTCATAGCCGCCGTCACCGCCGCTATTTTTTTATTTTCCGCTGCCATTTCAACGATGGTTTCCGAAAAAACATCTGAATAAGTTCCGGTATTTTCCTTCTTTGCCTTGCCCGTATTCAGATCAAAGGCTGAAGTGCCGTGAAATTTCGAAGGGTCGTTTATTGCCGGCGCGTATCCCTTGCCCTTGTTGGTAAGCACATGAACTATAACGGGACCCTGCACTTTTTTCGCGGTTCTAAGCGTTTTAATCATATGCCTGATATTATGTCCGTCGACAGGTCCTAAATAAGTTATTCCCATATTTTCAAAGAGCATGCCCGGGATAAAAAGCTGTTTTAATCCGCTTTTCGTTTTTCTCAGACGTTCGACAACCTGTTCGCCGACTATAGGAATGCTTTTAAGAGCTGACGTGACGCCTTCTTTAAAATCCCTGTAATGAGCCGACGTACGTATCTCGTTCAAATAATCAGCCATTCCGCCGATGCTTTTTGATATGGACATCGCATTGTCATTGAGCACAATAACAAAATTTTTGTCTATCAGAGAGGCGTTATTAAGAGCCTCGTATGCCATGCCGCCTGTAAGGGCGCCGTCTCCTATAACGGCGCATACATTGTAATCCTGCCCTGTCAGTTCCCTGGCTTTAACATATCCGAGTCCTGCGGAAATGGAAGTCGAACTGTGACCCGTGTCATATACGTCGCATTCGCTTTCGCTTCTGCGGGGAAATCCGCTTATTCCGCCCTCTTTTCTTAAGTTCTTAAACTCATCAATCCTGCCTGTCAGGATCTTATGCGTATAGGCCTGATGTCCCACATCCCATATTATTTTGTCTTTCGGAAGATCATATACCCTGTGCAGAGCGATCGTCAGTTCCACAGCGCCTAAATTTGACGCGAGATGACCGCCTGTGTTGCTGATGCTTCTTATCAGAAACCTGCGTATCTCATTGGCAAGGCCATATAATCTTTCTTCTGATATATCTTTTATATCATTTGGTTCTTTAATCTGTTCCAGCAAAATAACACCTTATTTTTTTCTTAATGATAAATACGAAAACATTTCTTTCAAAAATTCCGTATTTCGCGGAAGCTGATCCGCAAGAGCGACGGCTTCGTTTGTAAGTTCAATGACTTTTTTTGCCGCCTCTTCTATTCCTACTATATTGATATAAGTCTCTTTGTTGTTCTTCATATCAGAAAAAACGGGTTTTCCGATTGATTCTGTTGTTCCCGTGACATCGAGAATATCATCCTGGATCTGGAACGCCAGACCGATCCTGTTTCCCATCTTTTCAATGATTTCAAGCTGTCCGTCGTTTGCTCCGGCCAGCGCGGCTCCTGCCATCATCGCGCCTTCAATCAGCGCCGCCGTTTTCTTTTCGTTTATATATTCAAGTATTTCAAGCTGATCGCCCTCAATACCGGTTTTTTCACGTTCAACATCTACGCTCTGTCCGCCGAGCATACCGAGATATCCTGATTTTTTCGACAGTATACGGGCGGCTCTTATCGCGTTTTCTTTATTCTGAGCCTCGTTTATTCCGTCAAATAACAGTTCATACGCATAGTTGAGCAGCGCGTCTCCTGCCAGAATTCCCATCGCTTCTCCGAACTGCGCATGGGTCGTTTTTTTTCCGCGTCTGAGCATGTCGTTGTCAAGCGCCGGGAGGTCGTCGTGACAAAGCGACGATGTATGGATCATTTCCATTGCAGACTGGAAAAATCTGATCTCTTTTCCCGTTCCGCCAAAGATTTCAAAGAGTTCTCCCATTAATACCGGTCTTACTCTTTTTCCTCCGACAAGAACGCTGTATCTCATCGATTCAATGAGATTTCCCGGAATATTTTTTTCTTTTGGAAGACATTCTTCGATTGCCTGATTTGCTTTCTTAACGCGCTCTTCCAGTTCTTTATTAAAATCCATATCAATCACCTATTGAAATTCACTGCATTCGCCTTCTGAATTGATCATGATCATATTTTTTTCGACTGTATCTATTTTTTTGCCGCACTCCTTTACGATGTCAATTCCCTCTTTATAGAGGCTGTACATTTCTTCAAGAGTGAGCTCGCCGCTTTCCATCCTGGACGTAAGCTCTTCGAGCTTTTCAAGTCCCTGTTCCAAAGTCATATCGTCCATACTATTCTCTCCTGATACGCGATTTTTCTTTAATAACCGCCCCTAAATAACCGTCTTTTACATTGATGTTTACAATGTCTCCTACTTCTACCTGATCTATTGAAACAAGCGCTTTTTTGTCCTGTGTATCGACATATGAAAATCCGCCGCGAAATCTCTTTAACGGCGAAAGATCGTCGAGCTTCTGACAGAGCCTTTGCAGAGAGTATTTTCTCTCCTTTAAAACCGACTCGAAAAGATTTTTCATTTTCAGCTGATAAACATTAATCTTTTCCCTGTATTTATTGATAAGTCTGTCGGGTCTGAAGCCTTCTATCCTGTTTAAATACTGTCTGCATTTCATCTTCATGATATTCAGATAGTTTTTCATGCTCATGTCGATGCGTTTTTCATAAGCGTTTAATCTTTCCACAGTATCAAAGATATTTTCAGCCGCCAGTTCCGCCGCCGCTGAGGGAGTAGGCGCTCTTAAGTCGGCTACATAGTCGGCTATCGTAACGTCAGTTTCATGTCCCACCGCCGATATAATCGGCGTATTGCAATCAAAAATCGCCCGCGCGACAATCTCTTCATTAAACGCCCAGAGATCTTCTATCGAACCGCCGCCTCGGCCGACAATAATTACGTCGACTCCGGCTTTGTCTAAAACATGTATTCCTTCTACTATGCTTTTAGCAGCACCTTCGCCCTGTACGAGAGCAGGGAAAAGTATAATCTGTATTCCGGGATTTCGGCGTCTTATGATATTTTGAATATCCCTTATCGCAGCTCCCGTAGGCGCCGTGACCACGCCTATCCTGCGGGCGTGTTTTGGGATCGGCCGTTTATATTCGGTGGCAAACATTCCCATCTCTTCAAGTTCATTTTTCAGGGCAAGGAATTTTTCATACAAAACTCCGGCTCCCGCCAGCCTTATTTTTTTAGCATAAAGCTGACAGGCACCTGTTTTCTCATAAAAATCCACTGTTCCCGATACGACCACCTGATCGCCGTCGCGCATAGAAAAAGTCAGTCCTGCTCTGTTTCCTGCGAACATGACGCAGCTTAACGCCGCTTTTTCATCCTTTAGAGTAAAATAAACATGACCGCTATGGTGATATTTGCAATTACTGACTTCTCCACAAACCTGAAGACCACCCAGCAAGAAATCCTGGCTGATCATATTTTTTATATAATTGTTTATCTGAAGTACTGAATAAACACTGCTCAAAAATCAGTCCCTCTTCTCTTTAGCTATTTTACCAAGAACTCCGTTTATAAACGCGCCCGAGTCGTCTCCGCCGTATTTTTTTGCGATCTCAACCGCCTCGTTGATAGCTACTCCTACAGGCACATCGTCGTCGTAATTCATTTCGTAAACAGCCAGTCTTAAGATAGCAAGATCGACTTTGCTCATCCTGCTTGTTTTCCAGCCCTCGGCCGCTTCGTTTAAAAGCTTGTCTATTTCATCTTTTAACGCAGCCGCGGCGCTGTATTTTGAATAAATATAATCCATGTCTTCTTCACATGGCGGAACTGTAAACTCTTCTCGAAGATCTGTTCCGGATGTCTCAAAATAAAGCTTAAGCTGCTCCATCATCTCTTCTTTTGAATTGAACTCTGAAATAAATAATGCTTTAAAAACAGCGTCTCTTAATGCTCTTCTGCTCATTTTAGGGCGTGTGTTCTGACTTTCTGACATATCATTCCTCTTCATCAGCTATTTTTTTTCGGTATTCTGACCTTTGCTGCCTTTTCAATCTTTACATCTGAAATACTGATATTCACGTTTGAAACCTTAAGACCTGTCATGCTTTCAAGCGTGTCTTTTACTCTCTCCTGAACTTTCTTTGTTGTTTCCGGCAGAGAATGTCCGTATCTTATGTTCAATACCATCTGAACTTTCAACGAATTGTCTTCATTCATCGTGATACGGACGCATTTTGAAAGATTATTCATAGCTGATCTTGTTATCTGATTGGCTGAGATATCGCCTTTCATCGACGCGATTCCTTCGACTTCCATAGCCGCGAGTCCCGCGATCGTACTTATAACATGATCTGAAATCTCTACAGTTCCGTTCTGACCGTCATCATATATTGTATATATATTTTTTCTATCTGCCATAAGCGCCTCCTAATCATATAGCATTAGTATACCAAACAATAAAGAATAATTCACTAATTTCTGCTGAATTCTTCCAAAACAAGATCAGGATTTCTGTCGAGCACCATTCCGACGCTCCACGGATTTATAAACAGCAGCAGCGGATTTCCTTTAAGATCCATGACTTTCTTCATGTCGGAGGTTCCGACTATCTTTTCAACGTCTATTTCGTCTTTATTTGAAATCCATCTGATATGCTCATACGGAAGCTCGTCAAGTCTTATGTCAACGTTGTATTCATTTTCCAGACGGTATTTTAAAACTTCAAACTGAAGCACGCCGACAACTCCTACGATGATTTCCTCCATTCCGTCTTTTTCCTGGAATATCTGGATCGCGCCCTCCTGGGCTATCTGAGAGATGCCCTTTACAAACTGCTTTCTCTTCATAGTATCAAGCTGTGTGACTCTGGCGAAATGCTCCGGCGCGAACGTAGGAATTCCTTCGAATTTAAACTTATTAGACGCCGTGCATATAGTGTCTCCTATGGAAAAAATGCCCGGATCAAAAACTCCTATAATATCTCCCGCATACGCCTCGCTTACGACATGCCTGTCATCGGCCATCATCTGCTGAGGCTGCAGAAGTCTCATTTTTTTATCGCCCTGAACATGGTAAACTTCTTTGTCCGCGTCAAATTTGCCTGAGGCGATTCTCATAAACGCGATTCTGTCTCTGTGATGTTTGTTCATATTAGCCTGTATTTTAAA
Source organism: uncultured Eubacteriales bacterium (assembly GCA_949286775.1). Taxonomy (GTDB): domain Bacteria; phylum Bacillota; class Clostridia; order Lachnospirales; family Lachnospiraceae; genus Alectryocaccobium. Next base: position 5,743 of record CASEDW010000107.1, read on the forward strand.
TACGAAAGCTGAAAAATTCTCAGAAAACGGATCGATAGGGCCGATATCCGACATCCTTGGAAGCGGAGTCGTCGTCATCTTCAAAAAGTGCTGAAGAAATGTTTCAACACCGAAGTTAGTGAGCGCCGAACCGAAAAATACCGGCGAAAGCTCTCCCTTCTGAACAAGATCAATGTCAAATTCGGCTGCAGCTCCGTCAAGAAGCATGATCTCGTCTTCAAGCTGTTCCTTTTGCTCAGGAGTTATTACATCTAAAAGATGAGAATCGTCTAAATCTATTTCCTCGGCGATGCCTTCTTTAGTACCTTTATTCGTATCGGAATATACAAGGACTTTATTAGTATTTCTGTCATATACTCCCCTGAAATCTTTTCCGGAGCCTATAGGCCAGTTTACGGGACATGTGGCTATTCCCAGCTCTTTTTCTATCTCGTCGAGAAGGTCAAACGTGTCGTTCGCGTCCCTGTCCATTTTATTTATAAAAGTAAATATCGGAATATGCCTCATGACGCAGACTTTAAAGAGTTTTCTCGTCTGCGCCTCCACGCCTTTACCGCCGTCGATAACCATGACAGCTGAATCCGCAGCCATAAGAGTTCTGTAGGTATCCTCCGAGAAATCCTGATGTCCAGGAGTATCGAGTATATTTATGCAGTAACCGTCATAATTAAACTGAAGCACAGAAGAAGTAACGGAAATACCTCTCTCTTTTTCTATTTCCATCCAGTCAGAAACGGCATGTCTTGCGGTAGCTTTTCCCTTAACGCTTCCCGCTAAGTTTATAGCTCCTCCATACAGCAGGAATTTTTCCGTAAGTGTCGTCTTACCCGCGTCAGGGTGTGAAATGATCGCGAAAGTACGACGTTTTTCTATTTCTTTTCTAAAATCAGCCACTTGAGCCTCCATTAACTTATCAATATTGTGTTTTTCCATGAGTCAAAAGTGATTTTTTAAGTGTTTCACACTTTGTCACTTTTTACTCATGTTTTCATTTATCCACGATGTTTTATAATAACATACGCGCTATATTGAGTCAACGAAAAGCGGCAGCCTTGCGGCTGCCTGTCACTGAAGTTTGAGGTCTCCCTCTTTAATCCATCCTATTTTTCTTTCTATATTGCAGAAAATTACGCTGAGTATTGCCGGAAGTATGAAGCAGATAAGCACAAGTCCGATCCAGTCGAAAGCTGTGATGGCAGCTCTTGTGCCCTGCTCTATCTCGCTGATCCATCCGGTATATACACCGATCTGTCCTACAAGTCCGCATGTACCCATTCCTGAAGATACGGCCGGTCCGTTCATCGTCAGCCGGAAAACACATGTCGCGATAGGTCCTGTAATTGCCGAGGCGAGAGTCGGGGCAATCCAGATCTTCGGGTTTCTGACGATATTAGGCATCTGGAGCATCGAAGTTCCGATTCCCTGGGATACAAGACCTCCTACGCCGTTTTCCCTGAATGACATTACCGCGAATCCAACCATCTGGGCACAGCATCCTGCTACTGCCGCTCCTCCCGCCAATCCTGTAAGGCCGAGAGCTGCGCATATCGCCGCCGATGAAATAGGAAGTGTAAGGGCGACTCCGACTGTTACTGAAACTATGATGCCCATCAGGAACGGCTGAAGTTCAGTCGCCATCATTATTACGCTTCCAAACGCCGAAGCAGCTGCTCCGATTGGAGCCGCGACAAGGGCCGCTATGCCTATTCCCGATAGTATCGTAGCTATAGGCGTAACAAGGATGTCAACCTTTGTTTCTTTTGAAACAAGTTTGCCGCATTCAGAAGCGACGATCGCGACCACAAGCACCGCAAGCGGTCCGCCCGCGCCGCCGATAACATTAGTCGCGTATCCCACCGGTATCAGCGAAAACAATACAAGCGGCGGAGCCTGCAGCGCGTATCCTATAGCAACAGCCATCGCAGGTCCTACCATCGCTGATGCCAGATCGCCTATCGAATAAGCAGTTTCTCCTATGCTGCATATGTTCATGCTGAAAATTCCGATATGAAAAGTATCTCCCAGCGTATTTAAGATAGTACCGATAAGAAGCGTACAGAACAATCCCTGAGCCATCGCTCCCAGCGCGTCTACACCGTATCGTTTCGCTGAAAAAATAATATTTTTTCTTTTCAGAAAAGCTTTAAATCCGTCCATTTTTTATTTTCCCCCTGATTTTAATAAAGGCAGTAATTGTGTCAACTCTCGTGTCTTGACACATATCTTGTTATTATAGTGATATTTTTATATATGTCAAGACATATGTATTTACAAATATTAAATATTAATGTACTGTATTATAGAAAATGAAAAATATCTTCAGAGGTAATTAAATTGACAACAGAAGAAAGAAGAAAACATGTATTGGAAAAACTTAACAGCGCCGTAAATCCGATAAGCGCTTCATCGCTTGCGTCAGTCTTCAATGTAAGCCGGCAGATCATTGTCGGTGATATCGCTCTTTTAAGAGCGCAGGGATATGACATAAATTCGACACCGCGGGGATATCTCATAGAAAAAAACACAGGAGACGGACTGATTAAAACCATAATATGCAAACATGATCTTTCGCTCACTGAAAAAGAGCTAAACGCATGTGTCGACTTCGGCTGCAAGGTTATCAATGTTATAATCGAACATCCGATATATGGCCAGCTCACCGGAGAACTGATGATTTCCTCAAGATATGATGTCAAACAGTTTATAGATAAGGTAAATACAGATAAAGTTCACTCTCTGAGCGAACTTACAAATGACTTTCATATACACACATTAAAGTGTCCAAACGAAGAAGCTTTTAATAAATTATGCAATGAATTGGATTCTCTCGGAATCCTGGTTAACGAATAATTATCATTGTTTTATCCGCTGCTAAAATAACGCCCTGTGTTTTTTATTTCACAGGGCGCTTTTATATGCCAGTTTATTTATATGTCAGTTTCTTGTAAAACCTGCTGTCAATACGATCTCAAATTCAAAAATGTTATTGAATTAGCGATATCATAAAATTTCCTTTATTTTCTCTTTAAGAGCCTCTGCAAGTTTTCGATGATTTTCCTCATCCATATGAACTGAATCCACATCAGAGGCAGCGACAAAATCGGAAGCCCTCATAAACTCGCAGTCAAACATTGAGGCAACGTTTCCATAGACTTCCGGGAACATATGGCTGATTTCAACGCTTTGTTCCGTATAAGTGCCATACATAAAAGAATTTTTAATATTGCCGCCTATAAAGATCGGCGAAACCACTAACACCTTCGGCATTTTATAGCCTGAATACAAAAACGGATTTTTTAC
>CASEDW010000108.1 GCA_949286775.1 uncultured Eubacteriales bacterium
AACAGTCATGATTACAGGCGACCACAAAGTAACGGCCACAGCCATAGCCCGCAAGATCGGCATATTCGAAGAGGGCGATATAGCTGTTACAGGTCAGGAACTTGACGCCATGACAGATGAGGAACTCGACAAAGTAATCGAAAAGATTTCCGTCTATGCCCGTGTTTCACCTGAAAACAAGATCAGAATCGTAGACGCATGGCAGAGAAAAGGCAAAGTCGTTTCCATGACGGGAGACGGCGTAAACGACGCTCCCGCTCTTAAGAAAGCCGACATAGGCGTTGCCATGGGAATAACGGGAACGGAAGTTTCAAAAGACGCGGCATCAATGATACTGGCCGACGACAATTTCGCTACTATTATTAAAGCAGTGGCAAACGGAAGAACGGTATTTACAAATATCAAAAACGCCGTGCTCTATCTGATTTCCGGTAACTTCTCGGCAATAATAGTCGTTATATTCGCGTCCCTTGCCGCGCTGCCGATACCTTTCCAGGCAGTTCAGCTGTTGTTTATAAACCTTGTAACAGACTCGCTTCCGGCCCTTGCCATAGGCGTTGAACCCGGCGAATATGATGTTCTGAAGAAGAAGCCCCGTGATCCGTCCGCCGGCATTATGGATAAAAACTTCGTCAAACGCGTAGGACTTCAGGGCGGACTCATCGCAGTCTGCGTCATATGCTCATACCTCATCGGTCTTACTCTTGGAGCCGCGCAGGCTTCAACGATGGCGTTCTCGACGCTTACGCTGGCACGTCTCCTTCACGGATTCAACTGTAGAAGCGAACACAGCCTCGCGAAGATCGGATTTAAACGCAACCGCGCAAGCTTAAAAGCGTTCCTTCTCGGACTTTTACTTGTAATATGCGTTCTCAGTATCCCGGTAGTTATGGGCATGTTCTCGGTAAGCGCCCTTACTATTGACAAATATTTGTGGATAGCGCTGTTCGCCTGCATACCTACGATCATCATCCAGGTTATAAGAATGATAAAAGAACGCGGATAAATTCTTTTAAATATTTTCAAAGATGAATTTTACCTAAAAAATGGGGCTGCTTAACGCAGCCCTGTTTTTTTAGGTTTTAATCAACGCCCTAATCTATGATACGTATGTTCTTCAAATCTCATCCTCTTTATCTGCTTTGAGCACTGCGTTAAGCATCACTGTCGCGCCCTCTGTACAGTGTTTTACAGATGAAAACTCAGGCTCGCAGTGGCTTAAGCCGTCTTTAGACTGAACGAATATCATCGTAGTCGGTATCACATATGAACAGAACTGAGCGTCATGACCTGCTCCTGAATGTATATACTGATGAGTTACACCCGTTTCCTCGGCAGCCTCTTTTACAAATCCTACGAGTTTTTTGTTCCAGTAAACGGTATCTCTGTTCCATGCTTTTTCAACCTCGCATGTACATCCGTTGCCCCAGTTCTTATTCGCGCAGCTCTTTACGATATCAAGCACTTTTTCAAGTATCTTCGGATCTTCATGACGAGCGTCAAACGAAAAATCAAAATAATCAGGCACGCATGTATGTACGCACGGATGACATACGACTTCGCCCGTTGTATATACGAGATCAGGTATACCCAGCGCGTCTATCTCTTTGTGCAGATAACAAAGCGTCTCCGCCGCGGCGAGAAATGCGTCACGTCTTTTAGGCATAGGGAATGTTCCCGCATGAACAGTCTGTCCAAAAAACTTAAGTCTGTAATTGAACATTCCCAGAACGCAGTCCACAACTCCTATGTCATTGCCATTGTCCTCAAGGATAGGTCCCTGCTCTATATGAGTCTCAAACATGCACATATATTTATCCGGAGAAAGCCTGTATTTTTTATCCCCCTTAAATCCCGACGATTCAAGCGCCATTCCGAAAGTCTTTGTCGGATCGAGTATGCTCTTTGAATTCATCATGTCTTCATATTTGAATTTAACCCGTATGTCCTCTGGAAGATAATCGTAGCAGACTATTCCTGAACACATCATAGCAGGAGGATAAAGCGATCCTTCCTCATTTGTCCATATCATAGCTGTAAGCGGATGTCTATGGGGTATATCGCACTGTTTAACAGTCTCCAGCACTTCCATAGCCGCCATAACGCCTAAAATGCCGTCGTAATTTCCGCCGTTTTTTACGGAATCGACATGGGATCCCATTACTATACGCTTTGCGCCGGGATCTGTTCCTTCGATAGTCGCGTACATATCTCCCACATCGTCGACTTCTATTTTCGCGCCAATTTTTTCCATACGTTTCTTAAATTCGTTTCTCGCCATTATCGCTTCCGGCGACAGCGAATATCTCGTAATGCCGCCATGACCCGCGTCTCCGAATTTTGAAAATGTTTTGATCTTATCTTCCATTCTTTTTTCTGAACAGCTGTACATAATTCTCCCTCCTCTTTTTTTAATTTCTTCGCGGCTTACTGCCACAATTTTTTATATATTTCGATACAATCTTCTTTTGAAACGCTTTTTCGCGTATTCGCAGGAGATCCTGAAGCTATCGCGTCTGTCGCCATTTTGTCCATTTTAGAATAAAATTCTTCTTTATCTATGCCGAACTGTTCAGGAGTCTGAACATTGCATCTGATACACAGTTCGCAGACAGACTGCAAAAATTTTTCAGCCGCCTCCCGGTCTGAATCCTTCGCGCCTGCAACACCAGTTTCTCTTCCTAAATCAGCAAATCTGTCATAAGCTCCGTCAAGCATGAACTTTAAACCTTCGGGAAGCAGCATCGCATTTGAAAGACCGTGGGGCACATGGAAAAGAGCTCCTATAGGTCTTGACATTCCATGTATAAGCGATACCGAGGAATTTGTTATGCAAATTCCCGCTTCGCAGGCCGCATACGCCATCTGCGAGCGCGCCTCGACGTCTTCGCCATTATCATACGCTTTTGGAAGATACTCCATTATCCTTTTCACCGCCGATACTGCCAGCACGTCGGTAAAGGGCTGAGCTTTTTTCGACGCGTAAGCCTCTACCGCGTGGGTCAGAGCGTCAAGACCCGTATTTGCCGTAACGCTTTTTGGAGCGGAAACTGAAAACACCGGATCCACTACGGCGACGTCGGGAAGAAGCGCCGCTCCCTTTAAAAGCATTTTTACCTGGGTTTCAGCGTCTGTTATGACGGTAA
>CASEDW010000109.1 GCA_949286775.1 uncultured Eubacteriales bacterium
CTCTTATTTAACTGCCGATTTTAAGTCCGTTTATCCGACTACCCCGTCTTTAAATTTTTGCACGTTATATCTCATTTGAGTTTTGTTATAATAGCACAAAAATTCACAAGAATATTGTAGCTTTCGCAGCAGTTATCGTCTATTTTATTATACATAACAGATTTGTATTTGCATAATATTACGTTGCAATAATCTATTATATAATATTTATATATATTAAGAGCTTGTTATATATTTAACATATGGATCGTTAATGATTTAACACATTGAAGTATTACAGAAAAGCCATACAAAAAAAGCACATAACTCTTGTCTGTAATATCCAAACATAGAATTATGTGCTATATAAATGAGTTCTTAAATTATAATCATAGCGTCGCCAAATGAAAAAAATCTGTAACGCTCTTTGACGGCTTCCTCATATGCCCTCATGACTTTTTCCTTTCCGGCAAAGGCGGAAACAAGCATGATAAGAGTCGATTCAGGCAGATGGAAATTTGTGATAAGCGCGTCCATAATCTTGAATTTATATCCCGGATAGATAAAAATATCCGTCCATCCGCTCCCGTCTCTCAATATGCCGTTTTCATCGGCTGCCGATTCGAGGGTTCTGCAGCTTGTCGTGCCGACGCAGATAACTCTGCCGCCGTTTTTCTTTGTATTATTGATCAGTTCGGCCTGTTCCTTTTCAACTACGTAAAACTCCGAATGCATATGATGCTGAGTGACGTCCTCGACCTTAACAGGTCTGAAGGTTCCAAGCCCCACATGAAGAGTGACATGAGCTATGTTCACTCCCTTTGACTTTATTTTTTCCAGCAGTTCATTCGTAAAATGAAGTCCCGCAGTCGGCGCCGCCGCTGAACCGGCTTCTTTAGCGTAAACAGTCTGATATCTGTTTTTGTCTTCGAGTTTATGCGTGATGTACGGCGGAAGCGGCATCTCTCCGAGCCGATCGAGAATCTCTTCAAAAATACCGTCGAATTCAAACCTTATAAGTCTGTTTCCCTCTTCGACTATATCAATAATCTCGCCCTTAAGAAGACCGTCTCCAAAGATTATCCTGGCTCCTGGTCTGCACTTTTTTCCCGGTCTTACAAGCACTTCCCATACATCGGCCGTGCGTCTTTTAAGCAGAAGGATTTCAATCAAAGCATGGGTATCCTCCTTTTCGCCGTAAAGTCTCGCAGGAAGAACCTTAGTATTGTTGATGACAAGACAGTCGCCGGGATTTAAATATTGTATTATATCCGTAAACACTTTATGCTCAATGCTGCCGTCTTTTTTATCAAGATGAAGCAGCCTCGAAGAGCTTCTGTCAGGAAGCGGATCCTGCGCTATAAGCTCTTCGGGAAGGTCGTAATAAAAATCACTTGTTTTCATATCTGTTCCCAACTTAGAAATATTTTAAAGCCAGCGACGGATCGTAAAACAGCAGATCGCTCTCAAGGAGCTTCGGCTTGCCGTCTTCAACCTCTACTATTGAGACTGCACAGTTTTTAGGAACTCCCGCCTGCCAGAAATCAGACGGATCGTCGTATAAACTGTTGAGAAAAGCTCTGTAAAGACATCCGTGGGTTGCAATCAGAATAGTCTTATCCTGAAGATCAGGATTTGTACAGTAATCTCTGAACGCCTCGTTCGCTCTTTTAATGACGTCTTTGATGCTCTCTCCACCGGGCATTCCCTCAAAATTCAAAGGATCTTTCTGAAATTTTTCATATTCGGGAACAGTTATTATATTTCCCGGTTTCACACATGAAACGCCTTCGTATTCTCCGAAATTGATCTCTTTGATTCTTTCATCAAACGCGATCATAACATCTCTGTTTCCAAGAATAATTTCAGCTGTCATCCTGGCTCTTCTTAAAGGACTTGAAATGCACAGATCAAAGGGCACGTCTTTAAGTCCCTCGGCTGTCTCTTTAGCAAGTTTAATTCCTGTATCATTCAACGGAATATCTGACCAGCCCGCAAGCTTTCTTTCCCTGTTCCACTGTGTCTCTCCATGACGAATAACATATAAGCGCATGATAAACTCCAAAAATATTTCTTAAATTACTGTCTCAATTCAATTCCAAGATCTGAAAGTCCGTTCAGGATCTTTTTCATAACCGCACTGATGTCCTGCTCTTCAAGAGTTTTCTCTGCCGAACGGAATGTGCATTTATAAGCCATGGATTTGAATCCCTCCTGGATCTGCTCTCCTTCGTAAATGTCAAAGAGTTCAACAGACTCAAGGATTTTTCCTCCCCGCTGACGTATAACATTTTCAATATCGGCAGCCTGAACGTCTTTAGGAACAACCATCGAAAGATCTCTGCTGACTGCCGGGAATTTCGCTATGCCTTTGTATTTTCTGTCAAATGTCGCGAATCCTACTATAGCCGGCATATCTATAACGCCTATATATGATCTTCCGCCGATGCCGTAATCTTTCGCCACCTCAGGGTGAACCTCTCCAAGATAACCTACAACCTGTCCTTTATAGATGATGTTAGCCTGACGTCCCGGATGAAGATAAGGTTTGCCTGCATTCGCGTCGTATTCGACGATTTCATCCATGCCTACCTTTTCAAACAGCTCTTCGATAACGCCCTTCATATCGAAGAAATCGTATTTTCCATACATTCCGAGAGTAAGCATCATTCTTTCTTCAGGGAGTTCCTTAAGCGGAAGTTCTTTTGCTATATAAATATTTCCCAGTTCATAGAGCTTAACGTCTTTATTTCTTCTATTGTAATTTGTAGCAAGAGAAGTAAGCATACCGTTTACAGAAAGAGTTCTCATGATAGAGAAATCTTCTCCAAGCGGATTCATGATCTCGATCGCCCCTCTTTCAGGAGCGTCTTTGTCAAGTTTCAATCTGTCGAATACCTTCGGGCTTTCAAAAGAATAAGTATATCCCTGAGAAAATCCGCTGTACTGTACGATTTCTCTGGCTTTCTGCTGAACGCGCAGATCAAACGGGAGTTTTCCTGTGGTAGCTTCTCCCCTTGGAAGAGTAGTCGGTATATTGTCATATCCGAAAAATCTCGCGACTTCTTCGGCAAGATCGGCCATACAGTGAATATCCTGACGGAAAGTAGGCGCAACTATCTCATTTGTCGATTCATCAAGCTTAAGCTCAACAGCCGCAAGATATTTGAGCATTTCTTCTTTGGAAAGATCCGTGCCAAGAAGATCATTTATCTTTTCAGGCTCGAACGGAACTCTTGCTTCTTTTCTCACTTCGGGATAGACATCAACCATTCCGCCGACTACTTCGCCGCATCCAAGCTCTTCAATGAGCTGGCACGCTCTGTTGATCGCCGCCTCAGCGTTATTAGGATCAAGTCCCTTTTCAAATTTGCCTGAAGCGTCAGTTCTGAGACCGAGGCGTTTCGCTGAAAGACGTATATTTGTTCCGTCAAAATTCGCCGCCTCGAATAAAACCGTCTTAACATGGTCGGTGATCATAGAATTTTCTCCGCCCATTATACCGGCAAGTCCTACAGGTTTTTCGGCGTCGCAGATCATAAGGACATTTTCATCAAGAGTGTGCTCTTTTCCGTCGAGAGTTACAAATTTTTCGCCGTTATCCGCTCTTCTTACTATGATTTTGTTTCCTGAAATAGTATCAAGATCATAGGCATGCATAGGCTGCCCGAATTCTTCCATAACATAATTTGTGATATCAACAAGATTGTTGATAGGTCTTATGCCGGATGCTGCAAGACGTCTCTGCATCCATTTTGGAGACGGTCCGATTTTAATATTTTTTACGACTCTTGCCGTATATCTCGGGCAAAGCTCTTTGTCTTCAACTTCCACACTGATGTAATCAGAAGCTTTCTCATCATTTCCTACTGCTTTAACTTCAGGAGGATAAAACTTCTTTCCAAAAGTAGCTGCCGCCTCTCTGGCGATCCCTACTACGCTGTAGCAGTCTACGCGGTTTGACGTGATCTCATATTCAAATACAACGTCGTCAAGTCCGAGGGCTTTAACTGCGTCGTCTCCGACTTTTGCGTCATCATCGAAGATATATATTCCGTATTCCGGAGCTTCGGGATACATTTCCCTTGAAGAACCCAGCTCTTCGATAGAGCACATCATACCATTCGATTCGATTCCTCTGAGTTTTCCGGCTTTGATCACTATTCCGCCTTCGACCTTTTTGTCGTCATGGCCTGCGGCTACTTTTCCGCCGTCAAGAACTACTGCAACTTTCGCTCCTTCAAATACGTTTGGAGCTCCTGTTACTATCTGTATGCTCTCATCTCCGATATTGACCTGGCATATTACAAGTTTATCGGCGTCAGGGTGCTTCTCTACTTTTGTAACCTGTCCGATAACTATCTTTTCAAGATTCTCATCTAATTTTGTATATCCCTCTACTTTCGTTCCCGAGAGAGTCATTGCGTCCATATATTCCTGAGCCGTGCATTCAAGATCAGGAATATAGCTTTTTATCCATTTTAACGAAGTGTTCATTTGTTTTTCTCCTGTTTGAGTTTTTCCTGCGATTAGATCAGAACTGATTTAAGAATCTGATATCATTTTCATAAAGAAGGCGCATATCGTCTATCTCATATTTTAAGAGCGCGATTCTCTCGAGTCCTACGCCGAAAGCGAATCCCGTATATTTTTCAGGATCGATTCCGCACATCTCAAATACATGAGGGTGAACCATGCCGCATCCTAATATCTCAATCCATCCCTCGCCTTTGCAGAAACGGCATCCTTTTCCGCCGCATTTAAAGCAGCTTACGTCCATCTCAGCCGACGGCTCTGTGAACGGGAAATGATGAGGACGGAATTTCGTCTTTATATCAGAACCGAAAAGTTCGCGGGCAAACTCCTGAAGCGTTCCTTTAAGATCCGCAAATGTGATATGTTCATCCACGACAAGTCCCTCTATCTGATGGAAGGACGGCGAATGGGTAGCGTCTACCTCGTCAGAACGGAATACTCGTCCCGGAGAGATCATTCGGATAGGGAGTTTTCCTTTTTCCATTTCACGCGCCTGAGCCGGAGAAGTCTGAGTACGAAGCACGATATCTGAATTGATATAAAACGTATCCTGCTCATCTTTCGCCGGATGATTAGCCGGAATATTGAGTTTTTCAAAGTTATAGAGGTCGTACTCGATTTCAGGGCCTTCTACCACTTCGTAACCCATTCCGATGAAAATACGCTCAACTTCTTCAAGGGCGATAGTATTCGGATGACTGTGTCCGATATTATATTTTCTCGCCGGAAGCGTTACGTCTATCTTTTCTGCCGCGAGTTTTACCTCCATCTGGGCTTTTTCAAGACGTGTCTTTACCGTATCAAGAGCAGTCTCAATCTTTGCTCTCGTATCATTTACAAGCTGTCCCACTGCCGGTCTGTCTTCCGGCGCGACGTCTTTCATTCCCTTAAGAACTGCTGTAAGTTCACCTTTTTTTCCAAGAACTTTGACGCGGATTTCGTTGATTATATCCATGTCTTTAGCTGCTTTTATGCTTTCCTGCGCTTTTTCAAGGATACTTTCAAGCTTTGTTTTGATTTCGTTATTAATCACTTTTTGGTTCCTCCGAATTTATTTAAGTATGCCGAAAATCAGCGTATGGTCTTTACTGTATACCAACATCAAAGTTTATATTTTTAATTTGTGTCCATTTGTCCCTTGACTCATCACCTTAAAAATGCAAATTTTGATCTTGGAACACAGTTATACCCATAAACGCAACAAAAGAGCTGTCTCCTTTTTAAGGATAAAGCTCGTTTAAAATCCCAGAGTGCCGTTCCTTGTATTTTGACTCCTAGCAGCGCTAGGTGGGTTAATACCGCAAGCACTTTCTCTGCCTTCCACTCAAAGGAGGCCCGACATCAAGAATGCTGATTATAGGTATCCCTATTTAAAGTAAATGTAGGTTCAAAATAACATGGTTATCGAACACCCCAGGAGAAATTTTAAATTAAACTGATGCTCAAAACGCTCTTAATAAATCAAGCTTTTCCAGCTGATCCAAGAACATTCTGAATCTTGTGAGCAACCATCTCTTTAACAGCCTGACGTGCAGGTTTAAGATACTGACGAGGATCAAAGTGATC
>CASEDW010000110.1 GCA_949286775.1 uncultured Eubacteriales bacterium
ATATATAAAAATACGACTTTAATTTGATTTTAATTTGCAGGCTGCTTTATTTGAGCGTTGATTCGTGGTATCATAAAAGCCGTAGAAAAATTGTAAATTTAAAATTTTAAACACATATTTTAGATATATTAATAGAAAGTTGGAGGTGAAATAATGTTCTGGTTTTATTATGATTGGACTTACATACTTGTTATAATTGGTATAATAATTTCGCTGATCGCGTCAGGATATATGAACAGCACGTTTAAGAAGTATTCTAAAATAAAAGCGGCGTCGGGACTTACAGGACGCGACGTTGCGGAGATTATCATGAGAAACAACAATCTCAATGTGCCGATTACGCCGATAGGCGGAAATTTAACTGATAATTTCGATCCGAGATACAACGTTTTAAATCTTTCGCAGTCCACATACGGTTCGCACTCGATAGCGGCTCTTGGGGTGGCGGCGCATGAATGCGGTCACGCCATTCAGCACAATACAGGCTATATGCCGATCAGACTTCGAAACGCCTTTGTGCCTGTGGCGAATTTCGGCTCGAAGATCGCGCTTCCTCTTATCATTATAGGATTTATAATCTCAGGAGCATCAGATGTGTCTGTGAGAATGGGACGAAACGATATCGGTTATAATATCATGATGGTGGGAATTATCTGCTTTACTCTTGCGCTGGCGTTTCAGATACTGACGCTTCCTGTTGAGTTTAACGCATCGGCGAGGGGAATCAATATACTCTGCGATACGGGAATCATAAGGACGCAGGAAGAAAAAAGGGCAGTGAAGAAAGTTCTGACGGCAGCAGCCCTTACATATGTCGCTGCCGCGCTCGCGACATTTCTTCAGCTGCTCAGGTTTGTACTTATAGCGAACAGCAGAAAAGACTGAAAAAATATTAAGATAAAAAACCATAGCGGGAAAACAGATGCCTGCTATGGTTTTTTTGCCGTTATTTTCTATTTGTCGGTTATATCGGAAATCTTCAGCAGATTGAGAAGATATCCCATAGGATCGTTGCTGTAATAAGAATCGATTTCGCGTTCTATGGCTTCCGGATAATCAGTCAGTATTCCGTCGATATTGTTTTCAAGCAGATTGTAGACTTTTGACGGATTGTTTATTGTCCATACATAACAGTTTTTATTATCGTCATGGATACGTTTTATTATTGAAGAAGTCGCGAAGGTTTCTTCTATGCTAAAACCGTCTATATAGTCGAGGGAGGAAAGATTTCCGGCGGCTATAGTCATGATATACAGCGTTTGAAGATCAGGCGCGAGCGCCTTGCATTTCTCGAGGGCGCGAAGATCCATAGAAGCGAGGACACATGAATCCTCAAAGCCGTATTCGCGTATCAGATCGATGACGTTTTGCTCGAAATTCGGTTCGTGGCCTGTCGGTTTCAGCTCTATCTGAATGCGCACCTTGCCTTTGCAAAGTTCAAATACCTCGGCAAGCGTAGCGACTCTAATGTCAGAGTATTCCGGCGAAAACCAGGAACCGGAGTCGTACTGACTGAGCTCTTCATATGTTATGTCGTATACATTTTTGTTTACGCCGCAGATTCGCTTCAGATTCGAGTCGTGAGTTACGACGACTACGCCGTCTTTAGTCTGATGCACGTCGAGTTCTATCCACTGTACGCCGCTTTCGATGGCTTTTTCAAAGGCGGGTATGCTGTTCTCAGGGGCTTCTGACGAATTTCCTCTGTGGGAGACGATCGCCGGTCTGTTCGAAGAGGTATCGTAATTTGACAGACTTCCAAGGGTGAACTGCCAGGTTAAAAGAACGGCCATTCCGATACATATCAGAACGACTATGAATCTGTTAAGAGCAGGCAGCGGTTTGAAATCACCTGACGGCGCTATAAGCGTTTTATAAGAAGGATTTTCGCCTGTTTCTTTCTTTTTGTTATATCCATAGTAAAGAGCGCTTATGAGAGAGTAAGCTATAGGAACGGCTATCAGCGACATTACAAGTATCAGCAGATAGAGCGTCCATAAAATGGTGTTAATTACAATTTTTCCGTCCGGATCGTAGAGCAGTCTGAAATGGCTCAGCATAAACGCGGAAACGCCTGAAAGCGCCGCCGCCGCAATCACAAAAACAATCAGACGCAGGTATCTTGAGATCATTGAAAATATAGTGCGAAAGACGTTTCCCTTCATAAGCTCGGCGCTTTTTTTGACGGCTTCTTTATAGGTGCAGTTTTCCAGCGTATAGTAGTGGATGGAAAAGGCCCATTTAAAAGAAAACATTATCAAAATTATTCCGAGGAATATAAAACCGATCAGAAGGTATATCTTAGTTCCGGCATAATCGAGAATAAAACCCGGTATTTCCAGAGAATTTATAAAACTTCCTGCGCCCAAAAGTCCTGTCATGGGAATTACCAAAAGAACGTAAATTACGAATTTCCAGTTCTTTTGCTGAAATATCCCAAGAGCTTTTACGACTGATTTTCTCAAAATCTGCCTGAATGATACGACAGTATCGTGATAAGAGGCGTCAAAGGCCTGGATAATCGCGATAAGTTCGATGAAAGAAAAGAACAATATCATCAGCAGCAGTAAAAATAAAAGGACGAGCACCGCGGGGTTTAGGAAATAGCGGTAAATATTATCGTTTCCGAGATATTTTATTCCGGCAAATTCCATCGACTGATTGATTATAAATTTGACGAAAGGAGTAAAACCCGCTACAAGCAAAAATTTATAAAAGAGCTCAAATATCAGAATTGATCTCCAGTTTTTGATCATAAGTCTGTTCGCGAACTTAGCGTATTTCATATCTTTACTGTGAAAACCGTCCTTCTGTTTTAATATTTACGCGTAAAAAGTATAGCAGATTCGTGTAAGCTGTACAATAATAAGCTTGATATGCGTCCGCTATATGTCATTAATGTAAAACATATCGTTGACAAAAGCATGAAATGAGTTTAGAATTAATTTGTTTGCGAATGTACAATGAAAATTAAATAAGGAGGTATTCCTGTAATGGATGCAATAGAGATAATTATTGCAGTCGTTGCAGTTGTCGTTGCCGTACTTATAACGATTCCTCTGGCAGGAAGATTCGCAGTTGCGAAGAAGGTTGCCAGGGATGCTGAAACTATTGGCATAGCGGAAGACAAGGCGAGAGATATCATCGATGATGCGCTTAAAACCGCTGAAGCCAAGAAGAGAGAAGCTCTTCTTGAAGCGAAAGAAGAAAACCTGAAAGTTAAGAACGAGCAGGAAAAAGAATATCGTGAGAGAAGATCCGAACTTCAGAAATATGAAAAGAGGGTCTTATCAAAAGAAGAAACAATCGATAAGAAGGCAGACAATCTGGAACGTCGTGAAAATGATTTAACGGCTCGAGAACACGATCTCAGAAAGAAAGAGAAGAAGATTGATGATCTATATGAACAGGAAGGTGAAAAACTGGAAGAGATTTCCGGTATGACCTCCGAACAAGCAAAAGATTATCTTCTTAAATCTGTTGAAGACGAAGTAAAACTCGACACAGCGAAGCTCTACAAGGAACTCGAGAAACAGGCAAAGGAAGAGGCGGCGAAAAAGGCTAAAGACTATGTGGTTACAGCGATTCAGAAATGCGCGGTTGATCATGTATCTGAGTCTACTATTTCAGTTGTGCAGCTTCCAAGCGATGAGATGAAAGGCAGAATTATCGGACGTGAAGGACGAAATATACGTGCTCTTGAAACTCTTACGGGCGTAGATCTTATTGTCGATGATACGCCGGAGGCGGTAGTGCTCTCTTCGTTTGATCCTGTCAGAAGAGAAGTAGCGAGAATCGCCCTGGAGAAACTTATAGTGGACGGACGTATACATCCGGCGCGTATTGAAGAGACAGTCGAGAAGGCTCAGAGAGAAGTCGACAACATGATCAGAGAAGAAGGTGAATCAGCAGCTCTTGAAGTTGGTGTTCACGGAATTCATCCGGAACTC
>CASEDW010000111.1 GCA_949286775.1 uncultured Eubacteriales bacterium
ATCTGCAACGACCTGTACGAGGAATTAACTTCCTTTATTGAATAAGAAAAAATCCCGCCTGGAAGGATTAAAAAAATAATGACGCGGTATCAGTCTTTAAAAGACTTTGACCGCGTCTTTTTTATACGGTGATCTCAACTTCAGCCTCCGCTTTAAAATCCTCTTCTTTTACGGGATCGATCTGAGGCATATCGTCCACAGACGAAAAACCAAATCTTATCAGAAATTCCTCCGTCGTTCCGAATAATATCGGCCGTCCCGGAGCGTTAAGGCGTCCGACCTCTTTAACCATATTGTATTCGATCAGTCTGTTCACTGCATGATCGCTCGATACGCCCCTTATTTTTTCTATATCGCTTTTTGTAACCGGCTGTCTGTAGGCTATGACAGATAAAGTTTCCATTACGGCGTCCGTCAGAACCGGCTTTTTCGGATTTTTTGCGATGGTTACAAGATCTTCATAAAATTCAGGTTTAGTTACAAGCTGATATGAATCCTCTATTTCAACGAGCTGTATTCCCCTGTCGTCGTTTTCATAATTTTTTTTCAGTTCTTTCGCCGCGTTTTTCACCTCGTTTTTTGTAATTCCAAGGGTATCGGCAAGACGCGAGCACTCTACAGATTCGCCCACAGAAAAAAGAATCGCTTCTATTTTCGCGCAAATTTTATTGATCTCCATCTTTCGCAGCCTCCCCTTCTTTAAATGTATTGCTTACTTCGCCGAATATACTTTCGTCGATAACCGCGTCCTCATCCTCCAGAGACTCAATCATTATCTCTCCGAAAATCTCATCCTGAGTGATTTTAATTTTGCTGTAATGTATAAGCTCAAGTACCGCAAGAAACGACACTACCACCGTCACTTTATCGCTGTCTTTTTCAAGAAATTCCCTGAATGAAAGTTTTCTTTTCCTTATGGCCGTAAGTTCGAGATTTCTCATCTGCTCTCCGACGGAAACAGGTTCCTTCTCGATCTTTGAAAATCTGCTTCTGACAGGATCAATATTGCTTTCCCGTCGTCTTACGACTTCTTTATATACCTCGAGGAGTTTTTCAAGAGTCACCCCCTGAAAGAGCTCTTCCGTGTCCACCGGAGCCCTGTAATTAAGTACTTCCGCCGGAAGGGTGGCCTCTTTCGTCAGGCATATTCCTGTCTCATCCATCTTGTCGCGAAGTATAACAGACATGTATTTGTACTTTTTATACTCTATCAATCGCCTTACAAGTTCTTCCCGCGGATCCCCCTCTTCCAGTTCCTCTTCCTCGTCTTTCGGCAGCAGCATTCTGCATTTAATGTCAAGCAATGTCGCCGCCATTACCATAAATTCGCTGGCAAGATCCATATCCTCCACATCGAGGGCTCTTACATATTCAAGATACTGATCTGTAATCTCTACTATGGGAATGTCGTAAATATCTATTTTATTTTTATCTATTAAATGCAGCAAAAGGTCAAGCGGTCCTTCAAACGCCGTCAATTTAACCTGCAGAGCCATCTTTTGTCATCCTTTAGTTTATTGTATGTATACATCAACAGATACGAGCTCACGCGGATTGTGAACTCTCACCGGAATCGTATGTTCTCCTAATCCGGCGCTAATAATAGCTATTTTATTGTCCTCTTCAAATTTTCCGTGGGCATTGTATGGAAAAAATGAAGGATCGGGGCTTACAAGTCCCCTGTTCTTTCCTAACTGCATCACTCCGCCGTGATAATGGCCGCAAAGTGAAATATCGGCTCCCCAATTCATGTAATCTTTCATATATTTCGGAGTGTGCGCCATCAAAATGTTTATGCCGTCTTTATCCGGTTCCCCTAAAAAGCCGTTTATATAATCCTTTGGCATTTTAAGTTTCGAAAACCGTTTATAATACTTCCGCTCTATGGTAAGACCATAAAGCGAGATCTTAATATCATTTACATATATCTCTGACTTTTCGTTGTCAAGAAATATGATGTTTTCATCTCTTAAAAGGCTCATATATTCTTCATACATGCTTCCGTATGTTTCAGGATAAAGCCTTAATCTGTATTCGTGATTTCCAAGGGCATAATATACCCTCTTCTTTCTTGAAAGTTTTTTTATAAAATCCGCCGCCGTTTCAACTGATTCTCCCGGATGGGCGACAAGCATGTCGCCGCCGCAAAGAACGATATCAGCTTTTTCTCTTTCTATGATATCGATCAATTCGTCGCCGTTTTCTCCCCACATGCAGTTATGCATATCCGACAGGAAAACAAACTTAAAGCGCCCTTTATTTAGTTTTTCTCCGGTCAGATCCAGACGGTAATAAGTCACTTTGCTTTTCTTCATATTTTCCTCTTGCTGACGCTTTCGGCATCAATAACGGCAGAACGGCATATACAACAATACAGCCGACAATGTCGGCTGTATTGCTTAAGTTACATCTGATTAGTTAAATTTACGTTTTCTAGCAGCTTCAGATTTCTTTTTACGACGAACGCTTGGTTTCTCGTAATGCTCTCTCTTACGGATTTCCTGCTGAATTCCTGCTTTTGCGCAGCTGCGTTTAAATCTGCGTAACGCGCTGTCCAAAGTTTCATTTTCTTTTACGATAATATTTGACATTTTCTCAACCTCCCCTCCAGCTGTAAATTGTGCCTCAATACAACAACTGTATGGGTATTTTCGCACGTAACTAAATATTATTTTTTAATAAATGAGCTAAATTAATATTTTGTCCCTTGACTTATACTAACTCGATGATTACTTCCATCGCTGCGTCGCCTTTACGAGGTCCGATCTTGATGATACGTGTATAACCACCGTTGCGGCTTGCATATTTAGGAGCAATCTCATCAAACATCTTTGCTACCATGTCAACACTTTTTGTGTTTTTCTTTTTGCCTTTGTTTGATGCCGGAACTTCTGTTACAGGATAAAATACCTTCATCATCTGATGTCTTGCATGAAGTCTTGAAGGAGAGTCTTTTTTGATCTCTTTCTGAACTTCATCGTATACTGTAACTTTCTTTCCGTCTTTAACTTCTTTAACTCTTTTGCCTTCAGCATCTTTGCGGGCAACTTTAGCTGTTACAGTAACATTCTCATAGTTGTCTTTTTCTCTTACAGCCATAGCGATAAGGCCTTCAGCGATCCTGCGGATCTCTTTTGCCTTGCTCTCTGTTGTGCGGATTCTTCCATGATATAAAAGAGCTGTAACCTGGCCTCTTAAAAGCGCCTTTCTCTGTGATGCTGTTCTGCTAAGTTTTCTATAGCCTGACATTTATCTTTCCTCCGTTTATGGAACGAAACATCATACTTCTTCGGATTTACTGATGCTTCTTAATTATTGATATCTTCACCCTGGCTGAGTGATAAGTTGAGCTCTTTAAGCTTGCCGAGAACTTCTTCAAGTGATTTGCGTCCGAGATTGCGGACTTTCATCATATCGTCCGGTGTCTTGCTGCAAAGCTCCTGTACAGTATTGATTCCTGCACGTTTCAGACAGTTGTATGAGCGAACCGAAAGCTCAAGCTCGTCGATCTTCATATCAAGAGCTTTTTCTTTCTCATCAGGACATGTCTCTACCATAACTTCCGCTTTTTTAGCGTTCTCCGAGAGATCAATAAACAGTTTAAGATGCTCGCTGAGAACTTTAGCCGCAAGGCTGACTGCCTCGTCAGCTGAAAGCGTTCCTTTTGTCGTAACATCAAGCGTGAGTTTGTCATAGTCTGTAACCTGACCTACACGCGTGTTTTCAACGAGAAGGTTTACTCTCTCTACAGGAGTATAAATCGCGTCGATAGGAATAACGCCGATAGGATCATCTTCATGTTTTGATTTTTCGGCGCTGATATATCCGCGTCCGTTTGTAAATGTAAGCTCGATATAAAGGCGGCTGTCTGTTCCGCCGTTTAATGTTGCGATTACCTGATCGCCATTGATAATCTCAAGGTCTGAATCAAGCTGGATGTCAGAAGCTCTGACAACTCCTTCGCCTTCGAAATCAATGTATCCAACCTTTGGCTGGCCGTTATCACTGCTGTCTTTAACGATAAGGCTCTTAAGGTTCATAACGATCTCTGTAACGTCTTCTTTTACGCCCGGGATCGAGCTGAACTCATGAAGTACGCCCTCGATCTTTGCCTGGCTGACAGCGCATCCTGGAAGAGAGGAAAGCATGATTCTACGCAGAGAATTGCCCAATGTGGTACCATATCCTCTTTCCAATGGTTCAACCACGAATCTACCGAATTTTCCATCTTCTGAAAGCTCTGCAATATCAATTTTAGGTTTGTTAAAATCGAACACCTGTTAGCTCCTCCTTTTAGGATGACAATTATTTTGAATACAACTCGACGATAAGCATTTCGTTTACAGGAACATCGATTTCCTCACGGCTCGGAAGTTCTTTAACCGTACCCTGAAGCGCTTCCTGATTTACATCAAGCCATGCCGGAACAAGGCGTCCTGATGTAGCTTCGATGATCTGTTTATAACGAACAGAAGATTTTTTAGCTTCTTTGATCTCGATTGTATCTCCTGCTTTTACAAGGTATGAAGGGATGTTAACCTGTTTTCCGTTTACAAGCACATGCTTGTGGTCTACGATCTGACGCGCTTCTCTTCTTGTTCTCGCGAATCCGAGACGGAATACAACGTTGTCAAGACGGCACTCAAGGAGAGTCATGAGGTTCGCGCCTGTCTGTCCCTGCATACGGTCTGCTTTCACATAATAATTACGGAAAGGTTTCTCCAGTACGCCGTAGATGAATTTTGCTTTCTGTTTTTCACGAAGCTGAAGACCATACTCTGAAATCTTACGGCTTGATCTCTTTAACTGACGAGTAGACTTTTTGTCTATTCCAAGATATACAGGATCCATACCAAGTGATCTGCATCTTTTTAAAACCGGTACTCTATTTACTGCCATTTTAGACTATTCCTCCTATATTAATCAGACTCTTCTGCGTTTTGGCGGACGGCAACCGTTGTGTGGAACAGGTGTCACGTCGCGGATGCTTGTTACTGTAAGGCCGCATGCCGCAAGCGCGCGGATCGCAGCTTCACGTCCTGAACCAGGACCTTTAACAAACACATCTACAGTTTTAAGACCATGAATCTGAGCTGCTTTTGTAGCTGTCTCAGCAGCCATCTGTGCAGCATATGGAGTTGATTTTCTTGAACCACGGAAACCAAGACCGCCTGCTGAAGCCCATGAAAGAGCGTTTCCTTCCGCATCGGTCAGAGTAACAATTGTGTTGTTGAACGAAGACTGGATATGTGCCTGTCCGCGCTCAACGTTCTTTTTAATACGACGTTTTGTCGTTTTTTTCGTAACTTTAGCCATATCTAAATACTAACCTACGCTTTCTTTCCTAGAATTTGTTTATTGTTCTTTTTTATTTCTTCTTATTAGCAACAGTTCTCTTCGGACCTTTACGAGTTCTCGCGTTTGTCTTTGTCTTCTGTCCGCGAACAGGAAGACCTTTTCTGTGGCGAATTCCTCTGTAACATCCGATCTCCTGAAGACGTTTGATGTTCATGGCGATCTCACGTCTTAAATCACCTTCTACTACCTGTGTTTCATCGATAACAGAAGCGATTTTCTTAACTTCTTCGTCGGTTAGGTCTCTGACACGTGTATCAGGATTAACTCCTGCTTCTGTCAGGATACGCATGGAAGATGTTCTTCCAATTCCGTAGATATAGGTAAGGCCTATCTCTACTCTTTTGTCTCTCGGTAAATCTACACCAGCTATACGAGCCATGTGACTTTTCCTCCATTTTAAATAAAATTTCTTTTGGTCGTTACGACCTGTTGTTTACCCGGGTAATCGCGGGTAAATACTGTCTTAATTGGGATGCAGTGCATCCAGCTACTGTCATGTAGCCTTTCTCCCTCGACGGTATGAAGGAGTATTAAGCAATATTATAAAGGAGGCACATCTCTGGTGCACATCCACAGAGGCATCCTGACGCAGCCGAGTCAGTGCAGTATGGATTTCACTTTATAATATCAGCCGCATAAACGAGCTTACAACGGGCAATTATCCCTGACGCTGTTTATGTTTTGGATTTTCACAGATAATGCGAATAGATCCTTTTCTTTTAATAACCTTGCATTTATCGCAAATTGGTTTTACAGAAGATCTTACTTTCATGTGAAATCCTCCTTTCCCGTATCTTTTGGATTTAGGCGCCGCAAGCGGGTTATTCTTCCAGCGCACAAAGACACGCAATACATAATAGCACCATTAATCAAGATGTGCAAGCGATATTATGCATTGCGTGTCAAAAATCATTAACAAATTTTCAGTTTTTAGTCTTATGGGTTTTGTATATATTTTACTTTTACTCGACGACGGCATTTGTATCAAATACGATATTTTCCGTATCTTCGTCAAAATTCTCCAGATGCAGCTCTCCCGATCTGTCCGATATCATCGGGATGATCGCCGCCACGCGTCTCATCTTTTCCTCAAGGTTTTTGTCCTCGCCAAGAAGCACTTTGATATTTCCAAACCTGAGGGAATATGTCACCGTCTCTTCCAAGGCTCCGTTCCCGCTGTCTGCCGAATCGTTCTCCTGTGTGTTTCCTTCCTCAGCAGAGTTTTCTTCAGATGCGGCGTTTTCTTCTGACGCATCTGAGTTTTCTTCCAGGTTTTCTCCTGATGCCTCTTCTATATTTGAAGCTTCTTTATCAGATGTTCTTTCTATATAAATATACTCAGGAGAAATCCCATATTTATCAAAGCTGCTTTTGAGAGCTGAAAGAGCATTTAAAACCGAGTCCTCAACGCCCTCTATTCTTTCTCCGACTGTTCCCTTCGAGCCAAGTCCCGAAATCAGCGGAAGATTCAGATTCGCGCTTTCCTCAAAACTGACGATTTCTATTACGACTCCATCCTGATCTATGCAGCATACCTTATCGCCCACCCTGAACATTCCTATTGTAAGCTTTTCATGGGCGCGAAGAGATATCGTATTTCTGTCGATATATACCGTATCCACATAGTCCAAAAGAGGCACGTCGCTGATATCTATCCTTCTGTGAAACAGGTAATACAAAACGGAATTGTTATACGCGTTTTCATTGATGCATAAAGCCTTTATTTCCTCATCGGTATATCTTTCGTTTCCCGAAACGATGATATTGTCCACTTTAAACAGCAAAAGAAAAAGGAGAACGAGAACAAGTATCGTTCCTGTGACCGCAAGCATTATTCTTCTGCGGATTTTGGCATTCAGTCTGTTTCTTTTCTCTTTTTTTCTCTTTCTTACCATAACGTTCCTTTTCATATTACATGACGCGTATTTTGCATCATTTCATATTCAGATACCATACAGCGCCACGACAGACGCAAGCACGGTAATGATCGTAAACACAGCTACTATTCTGGGTTCAGACCAGCCGCAAAGCTCAAAATGATGATGTATCGGAGTCATTTTAAATATTCTCTTTCCGTGAGTAGTCTTGAAATATGTAACCTGAAGAACAACAGATACAAGCTCAACCGCGTAAATTATTCCCACTATCGGGATAAAAAGCGGCATGTTCAGCATATACGCCATTCCGGCAACAAATCCGCCGAGCGCAAGCGATCCCGTATCTCCCATGAACACCTTAGCCGGAAAGACATTGTATACAAGAAATCCCATAAGTCCTCCCAAAAAAGCGCAGGCACAGGGCTCGAGTCCCGCGTTCTTAGCTATAGCGACAACTATGAAAAACGCCGCTACGACAGACGTCACGCTTGAAGCCAATCCGTCGAGTCCGTCAGTAAAATTGACGCCGTTTACCGTCGCGAGCACGACTATATACATAAACGGTATCGCTATCACTCCGATATCGACAGTTGATCCGTTTGAAAACGGAATTATCATTTCAAGTCCCGTATCAGTCATGTTGATCATATACAGTAAAAATACCGTAGTAACGATAAACTGCAGTATAAGCTTCTGCCACGGAAGAAGTCCGTCGGATCGCTTCAAAACAACCTTCAGATAGTCGTCTAAAAACCCCACCGCTCCGAATCCGAGCACAAGGATCATCACAGGAACCACCTTCGGATAAATTCCCGCGAAGACAAATGTCCCAACGGAAGCCGCCGCAAGAAATATGATGCCTCCCATCGTCGGCGTTCCCGCTTTAAGCAGGTGCGACTTGACGCCCTCTTCTCTTTCTGTCTGTCCCATCTTAAGCTTCCTTAAAACAGGTATAAATACAGGTCCAAGGATAACCGCCGCGAAAAAAGATATAAGCAGCGACAATAATAAAATCAGATTCATTTTCTCTCCCTCATTTTTAATACTTCATCAGGTTCTACAGCGAATCGTTCGTAACCCCGTCCGAATAAATATCGTTTCCGCCGTACTGTACCGTCTCGTCTTCAGGCTGAGCCGCCGGCTCCGGAATCGTCGTATCGGAAATGCCGTGTTCAACTCCGGCGGCGTTTTCAACGTTTTCCGTTTGTGTCTGCTCCTCTGCACTTTGCGCGGCAGCGTTTTGTTCAGCCTGTATTCTCAACTGTTCTTCATATTCCGATCTTTCCTGCGGATCGTCTACGAAAAAATTCATATACGGAAGAAGCTCTTCAAATATCTGCCGCGATATTTCCTGAGCATAAACCGAATTATCCTGCTCTTCCACATTTGGCTCGTCTACAACGACATATACGAGCACTTCCGGATCATCCAGAGGAGCAAATCCGATAAAGGAAACGAGATAGTTTCCGCTGTCACGCGGCACCTTCTGAGCCGTTCCCGTTTTTCCTCCCATGCTGTAGCCGGGAACTTTCGCCATGCCTCCCGTACCGGTCTCAACTACTTCGCCCATGGCCTCCCGCAAAAAATCGCTGACCTCTGCTGAAACAGTCTGTCTTTCGACAACTTCATTTTTTGTCTCCAGCAGATTTCCCGAACTGTCGGTTATATTTTTGACCACATGAGGCTTATAATAATATCCTCCATTTATTACAGAAGCTATAGCCGACGCCTCCTGTACCATCGTACATGTATAACCCTGTCCGAATGTCGATGTCGCGAGTTCAAGCTCTCCCATCTGATCCTGCGTATAGAGTATTCCCGCGTTTTCTCCCGGAAGATCGATGCCTGTTTTTCTTCCGAAATTAAAGATGTCCTGATATCTTAAGAATGTCTCGTTGCCGAGCTTTTCGCCGATCTGCATCATTACATCGTTGCAGGACTGCGCGATTCCGCCCTCTACATCGAGTTCCCCATGTTGGGAAGGATATATGGAGCATCGCACCATAACGCCGTTTATCACCTGATATCCGTCGCACATAAACTTGTCCGAAAGACTTACCGTATCTGTTTCAAGCGCTGCCGCGACAGTCATCGGCTTTACCGTAGAACCCGGCTCAAACGCGTCTGATATGCAGTAGTTTCTCCATATCTGATTCATTTTTATCGTTTTTTCTTCTGTCGACATCTTATTCCACTCGGCTTCTCCGAAAATATGCGACAGATTCTGAGGATCATTCAGATCATACCAGTCCGTTGAATCCATTCCAAGGATCTCGCCGTTATTCGGATCCATTACGAGAACAGCTATGTTCTGAGCGGCCTTTTCGCCGTTCGGTCCATTTTTATACTTCGCCTGGAAATCTTCGATCGCTTTTCTTATGATCTGCTGGATGTTTACGTCTATCGTAGAAACGACATTATTTCCATCCTGCGGCTCGATTATATTCTGTTCGACATCGGAATCCTCATTAAAATATCCGAAAATTCGTCCGTTTTCTCCGTTTAATATATCGTTGTAATATCCTTCGATTCCCCAGGAGGCTTCATTAGACGAATTAGTAAAGCCTATCACGTCGCAGGCTATCGAATTCTGCGGATAGACCCTCTTGTAACTTTCTTCAAACCATACGCCGTTTATATTTTCATAATATTCTTTTTCTTCTTTTGTCAGGTCTTCAGTATCCGTGGCGAGATAATCTTCAAAAGCCTCTTTTTCTTCCATCGTTATCTCGTCGTCGATAACCTGATACTGGCTGTCTTTGGTATTTTCGTCAGTCAGCCGCTCTCTTATTTCATCTTCGTCGCAGTCAAGCACTTTTACAAGAGCATCTATTGTCGGTTCGACATAAGGCTTAACAACATTCCCGTCGTCATCCTCTTCTTCATAGTTGACGACTTTACAGTCCAGCACCAGTTTGTATACCCTTTCGCTCGTGGCTAATATGGTGCCGTTTCGATCCAGTATGTCTCCTCGTTTAAACGCCGTAGTCCTGTTTCCGTACTGCTGCTGCGTAGTCTGAAGCACTATTCTTCTGTATTCGCTTCCCTCTGTTATATTAATAGAAGTAATTTTTAACACTAAAGCTATTAAAGCCAGTATGACTACTCCAAACAGTCCTACCAGCTTTTTGCTAATCTTGCTATTTATTTTTCTAACAGGAAATTTACTGATTTTAGTCTTTCTCTTTTTCTTCATATATATACCTGTCTGTAATATCAGCTATTTGGCACATCCTTATACTGTCTTACATAGCTTCCATCGCTGAGATCATAGTACATTATCTGATCTTCGCCAGCGTAATGCATGCCGAGTCTTTCCTCCGCCGCCTTCTTGACGTCTTCCATGCTCACAGAGCCTATTACCTGATTATATCTGGCGTCATTGTCATTTTTTAAGTTGTTATATTTGCTTTCAAGCTCGGCAATCTGCTCATACTGGCTTGTGATCGTTGCCTTCTGTCTTAAAAACGTTATGCAGAGCGCTGAAGCGACAATGCAAACTCCGGCAAGAAACGCAACATATCCCCTACTGAGGATCCGTCTGCTCGCCGCATTTTTTGCATGTCTCCTGCCTGTCTGTTTTCTATTTGATTTATTTTTTTCGGGCGCGTCCGCAATCTTTCTTACCGCGCTGCCGTCTTCATATCCATAATATCTCATTTTTATTCCGTCTCTTTCAAAACTTACCCTTCTGCCGGTTCATGTCATCTTTCGCCTTTCAAGGCTCATCCGCTTCCGCTTTTTGTTTCCCCTGTCTTTGTCAGCGCCTGTTCAAACGCATGCCGTCATTTTTCAAGTCTGCGTTCAAACACCCGCAGCTTCGCGCTATGGGAACGTAAATTAATACGGATTTCTTCTTCTGTAGGAATAATGGGCTTTCTCGTAATAACCGCGCCCTTTGACTTTTTCCCGCACACGCATACCGGGAACTCCGGAGGACATGTGCACGGATTTTCATTTTTCCTGAAAATGTTCTTTACTATTCTGTCTTCCAATGAATGAAACGTGATAACGCAAAGCCTTCCGCCGTCGGACAGCATGTCTATCATCTTGTCCAAAGATTCTTTAAGAACGTCAAGTTCCGCGTTAACCTCAATTCTGATCGCCTGAAAAGTTCTCTTCGCAGGATGACCTCCCGAAGCTCTCATCTTCGCCGGAATGGACGATTTAATCACCTCGGCCAGTTCGCCCGTCGTCATGATAGGTTTTTCCTGCCTTATTCTGCATATATTGCGGGCTATTTTTCTCGCGAATTTTTCTTCACCGTATTCCTTTATGACATGAAACAGTTTGTCTTCATCGTAGCTATTTACCACATCTGATGCGGTACGCCCCTGTGTTCTGTCCATACGCATATCCAAAGGCGCATCGAAACGATATGAAAAGCCGCGATCCGCATCGTCAAGCTGATGCGACGAAACCCCGAGATCTAATAAAATGCCATCGACACTTTTCACTCCCCTGATCCCGAGTTCCTCTGTCATATTGCTGAAATTGCTGTGAATGATCGTTACACGATCACTAAATTCTTTTAATCTCTGCGACGCCGCTTCTATAGCGTCGTCGTCCTGATCAAAGCCAAATAATCTTCCGTTTTCATTCAGACGTCTGCAAATCTCATATGAATGGCCGGCTCCTCCCAAAGTGCCGTCGGCATAAGTTCCGTCCGGTCTGATATTAAGATTTTCAATTACTTCTGATAATAAAACCGATGTATGCCTGAAATCCATGATTAAATCAAAACTCCACACTCCATGAGACCCTGTTCGATGGAATCCATGTCATCAAAACTGTTGTTCTCATTCCATTTGGCTTTGTCCCAGATCTCGATACGTTCAAGATTTCCGGTGACCACCACATCCTTTGTAAGGTGCGCGTATTCGCGAAGCGCGTTCGGAACAAGCATTCGTCCCTGTTTGTCAAGTTCGCATGTTGCTGCCGAAGACACCAAAAATCTCGTGATCGTTCTGGCGTTTTTATTTGTAAGCGGTAATGAACTGAGTTTTTCTTCGAGTTTTTTCCATTCGATCTGCGGATACACGGAAATACAGCCGTCAAGTCCCCTTGTCAGAACAAAAGCCTCCCCAAGCTCTTCTCTGAATTTCGCCGGCATTATTAATCTTCCTTTCTCGTCAATCGAATGACTGTACTCTCCCATGAACATGGATAATTACCTCTTTATCCGGTTTTCGCGGCGAACTGTTAATTTCATTCCATTTTCCGCCACTTTCACCCACTTCTCACCACTTATTTCCCATATGATAACTTTTGCCATTGAAAAAATCAAGGTGTAAATTGTGAAATCACTGTGTTTTTATCTTTATTTTATAAACGACACAGAACCTCTTCATTAAACTAAGCCCCTCCGCAGGATTATTGTCAAATGATTGCATCGATATATAAGCCAATTATCCGAATATTTAAAAAATTTAAAAAATTTTTCAATTTTCCTATTGACATATCGTTGCTTGTGATATACAATAAAACCATCAAAAGAGAAACGGATAACAAATAAAAGAAAATCAAAAAATTATTCGATCAAAGTTATTCTTAAAAGTCATTTGATCTAAAATTAATGAACCAACGCATATACAAGGAAATATCTTCCATTAAGAGACAAGATAGTGTTGAAAGACTTCAGATTCGAAATCAGATAACTAAAAGAATAAAATCAAGAATAAATAAAAAAAGATTTTCTATATAATAAGGTAAATTATCCGAATTAAATTTAGTTCCTCGAAATAAAGATGATCAGTTGTTTTAAAGAAGAAGATAGATGATATAGGAAGAAATTAATTATCGGGAAGATAATTCAGAAGAAAAAAACAATTGGTT
The DNA here is from genome assembly GCA_949286775.1 of uncultured Eubacteriales bacterium. Lineage (GTDB taxonomy): Bacteria > Bacillota > Clostridia > Lachnospirales > Lachnospiraceae > Alectryocaccobium. The sequence goes on from CASEDW010000111.1 coordinate 13,071, forward strand.
ATCAAAATTAAAGGATAACGAGTTTAAGAAAGATAATTATTATCAGAAAAATTTATCCGCATTATCTTTAATCAAAGAAAGCAGAAGGTGTAGACAATGAAATTAAA
>CASEDW010000112.1 GCA_949286775.1 uncultured Eubacteriales bacterium
CGATGATCATATAGATCAGCACAAACACTACCGTAACGGAAACGCCGCATATCCAGATCATTTTCCTTCGCAGTTTATATATCATGGCTCTTCCTCCATAACATACCCTGCTCCCCGCACAAAGCGTATCCGAAGATTCGACTTAAGAGCCGCTAATTTCTTCCTCAGATTTGAAATATGCACCCAGACCACACTGCTGTCCACATCAGAATCCCATCCCCATATCTTAGATATGATCAATTCCGTCGATATGATGATCTTTGGATTTTCCATTAAAAGCTCCATGACCTGAAACTCTCTGCCGCTAAGGGAAACCGTGCTGCCATTGCATGAAAGTTCATATGTCGAACGGTTAAGAACAACTCCGCCGGTTCTCAGAAGATCAGGTATAAACGAATCCCGCCTTCTTAATATGGCGCGTACTCTCGCTAAAAGCTCTTCTGTTGAAAATGGTTTCGGAAGATAATCGTCAGCCCCTGCGTCAAGTCCTTCGACTCTCTGATGAACTTCTGTCCTCGCCGTAAGAAATAACGCAGGGGTTGTGATGCCTTTTTGCCTCAGTTTCTTAAGCACCTGAAGACCGTCCATCCCGGGCATCATGATATCCAGCACAAGCCCGTCATATTCACCGCTACCCGCAAACTCAAGGGCGTCGATCCCGTTATCTACTCCATCAACGGCAAATTTATTCATCTCCAGAATATGAACCAGCGACTTGAGAAGCCGGGCGTCGTCCTCCGCGACAAGAATACGCATCAAAATCCTCCTGATTTATACGTTTATTATCTCGTATTCGCTTGATCCGAGATTTATCTTTTCAGCATGAGCGAAAAGAGAATCACTCTCTGTTTTTGTGCTTGTGTTCTTAAACGGATCGCCGAGATCGACAAATCCCGCCTTCGCCAGATTCTTCGCGAGAATCGAATTAGGCACAGGCATTTCTTTTTTACAAGCGTCAAGGCAGGCCTTATCTACAGCGACAGGATCAAACGAAGCGAACATTCCGATATCAGGAATGATAGGGATATCGTTTTCTCCGTGGCAGTCGCAGTAAGGCGACACGTCCTGAACGATATTTATATGGAAATTAGGACGTCCGTAAACAACGGCTTTAGTATATTCGACCATTCTGCAATTCAGATCATGAACTGCAGCGTCGGCCTCAAAATTGATGGCCGAGAAGTTGCATGCTCCAAGGCATCTGCCGCATCCCACACAGTTGTCGATATCGACAGTCATCTTCTTAGTCTCTTCGTTGAATACGAGTCCGCCGTTTGCACATTCTTTCTCGCACATTCTGCATCCGCGGCATCTCTTTTCAGAAATAACAGGCGTTCCGCTCGTATGCTGCGCTGTCTTTCCGGCTCTTGAACCGCAGCCCATGCCGAGGTTCTTTATAGCTCCGCCAAAGCTCGCCTCCTCATGTCCCTTAAAATGAGCGAGGCTTATGATGATGTCGGCGTCCATTACGGCGCGTCCGATCTTCGCTGTTTCAAAATATTCTCCGCCGACAACCGGAACTTCTATATCGTCGGTACCCTTAAGTCCGTCTCCGATAATGATCGGACATCCGACAGTCATCGGAGTAAATCCGTTTTCCCATGCGCAGTATAAATGTTCAATGGCATTTTTTCTGCTGCCGGGATACATCGTGTTGCAGTCTGTAAGGAAAGGTCTTCCTCCTTTTTCCTTTACGAGATCTACTATGGCTCTCGCGTAATTAGGACGAAGAAAAGCCATATTTCCGAGCTCTCCGAAATGCATCTTTATAGCGACAAATTTGCCGTCCATATCGATCTCGTCAAATCCCGCTGCCATTACAAGTTTTTTAAGTTTTCCAGGAATATTTTCTCTGAACGCTTTGCAGTGAAAATCTGAAAAATAAACTTTAGATGCCATATTTTTTCCTCCCTGTAATACTGTATCAAAAGGTATTTTGCCTGAAAATGCCACGGATTACTCTATTCCTTCAAAAATACTTGCTATAGGGCTGTCCTTGTCGAGGAAAATAGTCGTATTTCCGTTTGTTACCGACTCTTTTAACGTATCGAGCTGAAGCGAGAACAGATAAAAGTCCGCTTTCGCAGGATCATTATACGCGTTAGAAAGTATTCTCATGTATTCAGCCTCGCCTTCGGCAACAATGGCGTCAGCCTGCGCCTGCGCCTCGGATATCATAACCTGAAC
>CASEDW010000113.1 GCA_949286775.1 uncultured Eubacteriales bacterium
CAGCAGCGCCAAAATCAGCTGCCAGAAAATTAGGTTTTGCGGCTGCATGTGCTGCTGTCGTAGGAATCGTCGCAGGCTCAGCTTTTTATGCGGTAAACGCGATTGGAAATATGTTTATTTATGATACGTCGAAGCAGACCCAGAGCGCGGCGATTGAACAGTCCTCAGATACAGACTCTGACAGCAATGTTGACAATATTTTAAAAAGCGGAGAATTTGACGAAAAGAATGAAACGACAGCTTCAACTTCCGCAGGCGAAAAGACGGTATCGGCAGTAGCAGAAGAATGTATGCCGTCTGTTGTCACGATAGCCACTATTTCCGTCAAGGAAATGCAGAGCTTTTTCGGCGGCAGCCAGAAATATGAGGCTGAGGGAGCCGGCACGGGAGTTATCGTAGGAGAAAATGATACGGAACTTCTTATCGCGACAAACAACCATGTTGTAAACGGAGCTACTTCACTGTCGGTCGGATTTATAGACGAAACTTCAGTGGAAGCTTATGTAAAGGGAAATGATTTTGACAATGATCTCGCTGTTGTAGCTGTAAAACTTTCTGATATTCCTCAGGAGACTCTTGATCAGATTTCAGTTATAGAAATAGGAAACTCTGATAACCTGCAGCTTGGCGATCAGGTAGTAGCGATCGGAAACGCCCTTGGATACGGACAGTCTGTTACAAGCGGATACGTAAGCGCTCTTGGAAGAGATCTCGAGCTTTCTGACGGCGGTGAAACATTTACATCGACAGACCTTATTCAGACAGACGCGGCAATTAACTCAGGTAATTCAGGCGGCGCGCTTTTAAATATGGACGGTCAGCTTGTAGGAATCAATGAAGCAAAGAGCGGATCTGTGAGCGGTGCTGCTTCTGTAGAAGGTATGGGTTACGCGATTCCTATCGATAAAGCTCTTCCTATCCTCAACGAGCTTATGTCAAGACCTACGAGAACTCCGGTGGATGAAGACAAACAGGGATACCTTGGAATCACCTGTGCTAATGTAACAGATGAAATAGCTTCAAGTTACAATATGCCGATAGGCGTATGCATAACAGGCATAGTTGAAAACGGACCGTGCGAGCAGGCAGGACTTAAAGTGGGCGACGTCATTACTGAATTCGGCGGCGTTGAGGTATCGTCATATGAAGAGCTCACAAGCGAACTTTCATACTATGAAGCAGGTACAAGCGTTCCGGTAAAATACATGCGCGCGGATGACGGAACTTATGTTGAAAAAGAAGCGACAGTAGTTTTAGGAACATCCGATGTGCTGGATAATTACAATAATAACTGATACACAGTTTTAGGCTTTTTTCCCAACATTATAATACAAAAGGCGGATGCAGTTGAAATAACATCAACTTGCATTTGCCTTTTTTGATGAAAAAACATGACTGATTAAGATAGATGTTCATTTGTCGGGCAACTCATGATATAATGACCGTGATCTTCATCTATGCAGTATATTTTAAAGAGGAATATAAATGGACGAATACACAGCTTTAGCTTCTATATATGATGAATTCATGGACAATATTGATTATGAAGCATGGGGAGAAAGAATTGCCGGGATTTTGTCACAGGAAGGCATAGCGGACGGCCTCGTTTTGGATCTTGGATGCGGAACGGGAATCATAACGGAATTTCTGGCAAAAAAAGGATATGATATGACTGGCGTCGACTGCTCGGAAGAAATGCTTCAAAAAGCGATGGATAAAAAGAATAAATCGGGCGCTGATATACTGTATCTTCTGCAGGACATGCGGGAGTTTGAACTATATGGCACTATGCGCGCCATAGTGAGCACCTGCGACAGTTTGAATTATATCATAGAGCCTGAGGAACTGCTGGAGGTGTTCCGCCTCGTGAACAATTATCTCGATCCCGGCGGAATATTTGTTTTTGATTTTAATACGAAGAAAAAGTATGCCGATATAGGAAATACTTCTATTTCAGAGACGAGAGATTCGGCCAGCTTTATATGGGAGAATTTTTATAACCGGGACGACTACATAAATGAATATCAGCTGACGATATTTCTTCCTGTAGAAAATGATCTCTATAAAAAATATGAAGAATATCACGTTCAGCGCGGATATGATCTTGAAGAGATAAAAGAACTGCTTAAAAGAGCGGGACTTGTATTTGAAAGGGCATACGACGGATATTCAGACGAGTGTGCTCATGAAAACAGCGACAGAATAGTTGTTGTCGCGAGAGAAAAGGGGAAATAATTATGGATTATATGATAAGAGCGACCGCGGGAAATGACAGTGTGAGAGTATTCGCGGTCACGACAAAAGACATTGTAGAAAAAGCAAGAGAAATTCACAACACGAGCCCTGTCGCGACGGCAGCGCTCGGAAGACTTCTTACGGCTGCGGCCATGATGGGGCCGATGATGAAAGGCGATAAAGATCTGCTGACGCTTATTATAAATGGCGACGGACCCATCGGAGCTATAACGGTTACTGCTGATTCAAAAGGAAATGTTAAAGGATTCGTAAACGAACCGAATGTTCTGATTCATGCAAAACCAAATGGAAAACTCGATGTGAGTGGAGCCATAGGAAACGGAAAACTGACTGTTATAAGAGATCTTGGATTAAAAGAACCTTACCTGGGCACGGTGGATCTTGTCAGCGGCGAGATAGCGGAGGACATAACTTATTATTTTACCGCGAGCGAACAGGTTCCTTCTTCGGTAGGTCTCGGAGTTCTCCTTGACAGGGAGAATTTTGTAAAACAGGCGGGAGGATTTATACTTCAGCTGATGCCTGATACGCCTGATGAAGTCATCACGGTTCTTGAAAAAAATCTTTCAAAGATAAAATCGGTGACAGAGCTGCTTGAAAACGGAAAAACGCCGGAAGACATAGCGAAAATTCTGCTCGAAGGATTTGATGATTTTCATATACTTCAGAAAACGCCTGTTCAGTTCAAGTGCAATTGCAGTCGTGACAGAATGGCGCAGGCGCTTATAAGTCTGGGTGAAAAAGAGATAAGGGATATCATTAAAGATGGAAAACCGGCGGAGCTTAAATGTCAGTTCTGCCAGAGCGCGTATGAATTTTCTATTGACGATATGCAGAAAATGCTTAAAGCCGCATCAGAATAAAACAAAGGGGAGAGACATGAAATATCCGATTATACTTGACGGAGCAACGGGAACACAGCTGCAGAAAAGAGGATTTGACGGAAGCGAATGCGCCGAGAAGTGGATCCTTGATCATCCAAAAGTTATTGAAGAGATTCAGGAGGGGTACATTAAAGCAGGCAGCGATATTATCTATGCTCCTACATTTGGCGCGAACCATATAAAACTTGCCGAATATAATCTCGAAAATGAGCTTGAAGATATCAACAGAGGACTTGTAGAACTTTCCAAAAAAATTTCCAGAGGAAGAGCCCTCGTGGCGGGAGATATGGCCCCTACAGGTCATTTTCTTGAGCCGATCGGCGATATGCAGTTTGAGCAATTTGTGGAAGCGTATAAACAGCAGGCACAGATACTTGATAAGGCCGGCGTCGATCTTTTTGTGATTGAAACTTCGATGACCCTTCCGGAAGTGCGGGCGGCTATACTTGCGATAAAAGAAGTCAGCGGCAAACCCATTTTTGTCACTTTTTCATGTGATGAAAACGGTAAAACCCTTACGGGAACAGACGTTGTCGCGGCGCTTGCGGTGGTTCAGGAGATGGGAATTGCGGCTTTTGGACTTAACTGTTCATCAGGTCCAAAGGACATGCTTTCTCAGATAAAAAGACTTCACAAAGCCGCTAAAGTTCCGCTTATAGCAAAACCTAACGCCGGAATGCCCCGCGTTGAAAACGGACAGACAGTATACGACTGTACTCCCGAGGAGTTCGTTTCTTATACGGAAGAATTCGCGAAATACGGAGTGAGAATTTTCGGCGGATGCTGCGGAAGCGATTTTTCCCATATAGAAGCGCTGAAGAAAAAACTTTCAGAGATTGATTTTGATCTGCTTGAAGACAACAGCAGCGATCTTATGCTTTGCGCGACAGAGACTGCGGCATTTGAAATCGGCGATGAAATACAGATTGACGAGCCATACAGCTGCGATGAAGATTTGGCGGACAATATAGACGAAGCTATGGACAGCGATTCGCCTGTTATAGCGATCAGATTTGGCGATGAAGATGAACTTGAAAACTTCACAGAGGCGCAGTATATGATGACAAAGCCTCTTTACGCTGTATGCGACGACGCGAAGCTGCTTGAAAAAGTACTGAGACTTTATCAGGGAAGGGCGCTTTGCTCTGGGAACATTCCCGAAGAAGAGCTCAGACCTCTCGTTCAGAAATACGGAGTTATCGTAAAATAGCAAAACGGCTGCCAAAATCCGGGCAGCCGTTTTAAGTTGCGGTTTATCAAAACGTGAAGTTATCTTTTTATCAGAATTCCGTTTCGAATCTGGTAATTATATTCTTTTAATCTGTCTTTCATCTGAGTATAGATCATAAGATCAAAACAGTGGTCTTTCAGGAGACGTCTGAATTTGCAGAGGGTGGTGGAATCAGGCACCTGATCGTTCTGGGAAAAGTCTATTTCAAGAAACTGCTTCATCGAATAGCTGTCATAAACTGCTTCCTCTGTTTCAAGATCTGAAAGATTAAACCACTCTTTTAACATGTACATTTTCAGCATTCTCTCGATGGGCTGAGGCTTTCTGCCGCGTTTGCCCTCCGGGTAATATGGTTTTACTATGTCAGCCCATTCGTCCCAGGGCATGATCTGATTCATTTCTTCGAGAAGTATTTCCCGGCGTGTTTTTTTTCTTCGATATCTGTATTCAAGATCGGTAAAATTCAGCTGCATCAGAAAATGCTCCTTTGAATGTCGGTGAAAAAAACAGAGCCTAAAGCTGAAAACTTTAGGCCCCAAACATGTGCTGTAAGTGGAGCATAGGGGAGTCGAACCCCTGACCTCTACAATGCGAATGTAGCGCGCTCCCAACTGCGCTAATACCCCATACAATAAACCACGGCATTAAA
>CASEDW010000114.1 GCA_949286775.1 uncultured Eubacteriales bacterium
CGTCAAACTCCATTATACGGTCTTCCATGCCATATTTTCTAAAATATTCTTTTACTTTGTCAATTGCCATTTTATTCACCTGTTCCTGTGAACTACAGCCAAGCTAAAGCTTGCCTGCTTCTTGCTTCAACCATCACTGCGCTTCTGACTTTCGCCGGGAGCGTCTTACATAATGTCCACAAGCGTGAGTTCGGGCAGTTCCTGCCCTACTTATATGTTTTATGCTATTTGTTTTAGTCCTTCTCTAAGAATATTTTTTGCTGCATTTACATCCCTGTCATGTACTATATGACAATTTGGACATTTCCATGTCCTGACAGACAGATCCTTTAGTCCTTTCTTTTTATAACCACAAAAGCTGCACGTTTGGCTGCTTGCAAAGAAAGTATCGACTTTTATATAACTCCTGCCATACCATTCAGCCTTATACTCTATCTGTCTTGTTAATTCATGCCACGACACATCTGCTATGGATTTTGCCAGTTTATGATTTTTCATCATATTTTTTATTTGCAGATTCTCACTTACTATCACTTGGTTTTCGCTGACGAGCTTATGCGAGAGCTTATGCAAATAATCTTTTCTGATATTGGCAATCTTTTCATGACATAATGCTACCCGTTTCTTCTGTTTTATATAATTCTGAGATTTTATCTCCCCTTTCTTTGAGCCTTTTCTTCGTGACAGTATACGTTGTAACCGTTTCAATTTCTTTTCATGTTTTGACAGCGATTTTATGTTTCCGTATTTATCCCCGTCCGAAGTAATGACAAGATCTTTTATCCCGAGGTCTATACCGATCTTATTTTCAGATTTCGGCAATATTTCAATTTCGGTTTCAGCAAGAACAGAAACATAATATTTATTACTCGAAGTCCTTGATACTGTCACACTTTTTATTGCCCCGTTTATGACTCTGTGTTGTTTTAGACGAACATATCCTATCTTTGGCAACTTTATATGGTTTCCTACTATAGCTACGCTGCCTTTTTGGTTATTGGTAGTATATGATTGTACGTTATCATGTTTACTTTTGAATTTGGGAAATCCTGTCTTTGTATTTCTGAAAAAATTTTTATATGCCTGCTGTAAATTCAACTGTGCGTTCGCAAGCGCAAGACTATCCGCTTCTTTCAGAAATGCAAACTCCTTTTTGTATGGTGCCGGCGTATTGTGGAGCATTTTCCTTGTTTCTTTATAGTACTCTATCTTATCCGCAAGCATTCGGTTATATATAAATCTCACACAGCCAAATGTTTTCGCAAAATATTCCTTTTGTACATCATTTGGATATAATCTAAATTTATAAGCTTTTTTCTGAAGCATATCTATCCCTGCTTTTCTATATATTTACGTAAAGTTTCTTCACTTACATTTCCAACTGAACATATGAAATATCCGTCAGTCCAAAATGTTCTTTCTTTCCAGAAACATTTACTAAGATAATTATTATATTTTTCCCAGATATGGAATGTCGTATAAGATTTCAAAGTCGTTACCATATCTGATAATCTTACTGTAGGCTCCGTCTCTATCATATAGTGCATATGGTCTTTGTCTGTTTCCATATATCTTATACCAACTTTATGCCTTGAGCAAATATCCAACGATAACATTTTTATGTCCGAAGATATATTATTTCCCGACAGCAGCCGCTTTCTATACTTACATACCAAAATAAGATGATATTGCAACAAAAATTTACTATGATTTACAGATTTCCAATCACCCATGTGTAAAGCCCTCTTCTCATTTTTTAGAGAGAGTTTACACTATATAAGGCTGTTTTAGAACAGCCGGGTAACGCTTTCATCCTCCAAACTGAAGTTTGCAGGATTTCGCGCTTAATTCTTTAAAGATACTACTAATCTTTACCACACCCGGAATTTATTTTCAAGCTTCCGGATTTTCCAGTCTTCACAAGACTAATTTTATATCCGATATCTGACGTTATAATTTAATATCCCTAATCAGCCGCGCAGCCTTTTCATAATCATCTCTGTGAACAAAAATTTTGTATTCATAGGAATGATCAGGATCAATTCCGAAACTTCCGACATACCCTCTTCTGTTTCCTAAAAAAGGCGCGCTCTGAGTGTTTGTAGTCTTAACGACATAATCAATATTGTTAACGCTAAGAATGTAACTTGTCTCAGTTTGAACATTTAAATCCATGGTGATAATCAGTTCTTTTCTGTTGAAAATCGTAATCATATATTCTCCTTCGTTTTTTGAATACAAATATGAAAATGAGCACCATCTCGCAAACATAAAGTTACTTCAAAACGGTGCTCAAGTCCTACTTGCCTAGACTATATTTAAGTGTAAATTATCTTCCCATAATTGTCAATCAACAAACTCATTATAACTATCATTCCATATTTATATATATTTTTTTATCGTTTTACGCGACCTGCGATCATAAAAAATACAACTGAAATCACTATCATACAGGCGACAACTATCTTGCCTTTCGTTGTAACGAGCATCGCCAAAACTTCTCCCAAAAACGGAATGTTCGCCGTCACTTTTCCGATCAGCTGTTCATATTGTACCGGCATAGGATCATTCTGGGCGTTGGCGTCCCCCTTGGTGATAAATTCGCCTGACACGGTACGGTTTTCCACCACACGGTGAGTTATGATGGCGCTTGAAGATTCCGCGCCGTAAAATACGATCACATCGTCTTTTTGCACTTCAGAAGGCTCTACTGTTTTTGAATAGACAAGGCTTCCCGTGGGAATCGCCGGCTCCATACTGCCCGTAACTACATTGTAAACCTGATATCCGAATAATCTCGGCACCGTAACCGGCACGCACAATAAAATGACGGCAATTAAAACCAGCGTTCCTATGATATTAAAAATCATTCCGGCACGCTTTTTTCTTTTATTTTTCTGGTTATTTTCTGTTCTCATTTAATACCCCGTTCACAACAAAACACTGTTCCAAATGTAAAGGAACAGCTTATTCGCATAATTTATTTTACCTCAGTATGAAATAAGTTGACAACATTTTTTCTTCAAAGTAATTTGTTTACAGCAAGATGACCCGCCACTTTTATGGCAGGCCATCTTAATTTTTAATATCACAATATTTTATCTTCTTTTTCTCTTAAGGTAAACAGCTCCGCAGATAATCGCTACAACAGCCACAACCGCTACAACGATTCCAATTACGATCGGAAGAGCGCTCGTAGTTCTGATGGCATTGTCCTCCTGAATATTGGCTGTAGGAGCTTCTTCCTCATCAATATCTATGATATCACGAGGAGCATCCGGTTCTTCAACTTCTGTCGTTCCTTCGCCTTGGGTATCTTCCGGTGTTTCAGTTCCTCCCGGAGTTTCAGTTCCTGTCTGTCCCGGAACAGCAGTTTCACCGCCTTCTCCCGGCGCTGCCGTACCTTCGCCGCCTTCAGCATCAGTACCGCCTTCAGCTGTATCTGTTCCTGCGGCTCCGCCCGGCGTTGTCGTTCCGGCTTCTGTCGTAGTCGTCGTGATAACATCAGCGCCCTGAACAGTCTCAACAACAGTTATAGTCTCTGATGAAGGAGTATATACAAATGGAAATACATTATCAGCTTCATTAGCGCTGAGAGTCTTCGTCAGATTGTACGCCTGAGGCAAATATCCTTCAACATACTGGAACGCTACTACAGGCTTGTCTCCTACCGAACCGTAGAAAGTCTCGGCCGGAAGCAGTTCGTTGCCGTTTTCATCGAGATACTGCACCGTATAGGCAACCATGTCGCCTCTCATGCCGTAAGCAACTACGTAGTCAGTATCCTCGTTTATGCTTCTCGTCGCCCATGTCGGCGAATATGAGGCGTCGCTGTTGTCACGTCCGCTTAAACGGATTCCCTTAGCGTAATATTTCTCATCCTCTATCTGAAGCTGAGAGCTGTATGAGCTGAAATCTACAGCTACAGTCCCCGGCTCGATATCAGTGATCTTCACCATGTCAGTTCCGTTAAATGACCCCTGGTTTCCTGCTGAAAGAGTAACAGTATATGTATAGGGCTCTTCGTCTGACGGTTCAGCTGCCGAAATAAGAATCGACTGCGCCATAAATACCGTCGTTATCATCGCGGTTAAGAGTCCTTTTATGAATCTGTTTCTGATCTTCATTTTATCGGCCTCCCTTCCGCATGTTATCTGAACCGTTGTCGCGTGAACCGCGCACTCTTCGAATCGCAAGAACGAGAATCAGTAATCCTACGGCAAGAGCTCCTAAAGAAGCGTATAACATGACGTCCGTATGATCTCCCGTATCAACGCTCGAAATATTTTTTCCCGGAATATATTCCGTCTTTGTTGTAGTCGTATCTTCCGCCGCTTCCTCTGCCGCGAACTGCATCTCAAGCACAGCAAGAGAATTCATATAGTCGTTTCCAAGGGTCTCGCCGTCAAGTTTAACTTCAAGATCGACGCTGCCTGACGCTCCGCTTTCAAGACGGCTTAAGTAAAACATATCGCCGAGGGCGTCGCTGACTTTGTGAAGGCCTTCGCCGCTCGTGGTATCTTCACCGCCGACCATCTCGCTGCTGAAGATAACCGTTTCCTGCCCTTCGGCATCTGTATACGAAAGGACATATTCATATGCTCCGCCTGAAGCGTTCGTACTGTCCTCCATACTTTCCACGATATCGTTCGACATATACCAGTCGGCAGCTTTGCTGTGCTCATTTGTAAGATTAACATGAAATTCCGCCGTATCGCCCGGCTGCATTTCCCAGATCACGTTGTCAATATCAGTACTGCTGAAATTGCTTTCCATGGCGCTTCCGTTAAAAGAAACGCTCCAGTTATCTTCGCCGTAAAATGTCTCGGCCGAAACGCTTAAAGGCATCGCGCTCACCATGGCAAATGTCAGAGCAAGACTTAATATTTTCTTTTTCATGTCATTCACCTCCCTGGCTTACGCCGGTGATCGTAGTTCCGCTCATGGTGACGTCTACGCCCCATGCGCTCTTTATTGCGTCAGCCGCGTTATGATTCTGAACAGCGTCGACTTCCGCCGTCAGATTAAATGTATATCCGTCATAAGCATATGTCGTCTCTGTAATAAGCTTGCCGTCTTCTTCGTAAGTATTCTCAGAAACCTTAGTAGCCAGCGCGTTGTCAATGCTTATGGTATCAGTCAAAAGACTTGTAGTATCTCCGGCTGTAAGCGGTTCTGTATAATACCATACTGAACGCTCTGTGGTTCTTGAAGTCTCGTCCTCGATCCATCCGTCGCCTGTAAAATTCAGGTCGATATATGAAGGCGATAAAGTTGTATCTTTTACACCCTCAGCATTTGTCCAGCTCTTGTAAATGCGGACACGCACATACTGATCAATGTTTCCTGAGTTTCTAACCGCCAGTTCTTCCTCATATTTCTGACCGAGTTTCACATCTGTCAGACCCAAGAGCAATGAACCCTCCTGCTGATCCGCAGCTACTTCATTTCCGTTTTCCATCAGCGTTACGCCGATTTCCGGAGTTTCCATCCTTGCATAATAATTATCACTGAAATAAGTAAGCGCCGCTCTTGTGCTTCCGATAGCGCTTCCGCCTAAAAGAACAGCTGCGGCTGCGAAAAGCGCGATCGTTGATTTATGAAAGCGGGAATTTTTATTCTTTCTCATCAGCTGATCCCTCCTTCATTAATCGCTAAATCCCAGTCGGGGTATGGATTGCCGTCCGCGTCGTACTGTACCGGCGTACACTCCTGTACAACTGCTACGTTAAAGTCTTCCATAAAATCTTCAGGAAGCGTAATCGCCGCCAGAAGAGATCCTGTAGCTTCATCAGGAGCTATCGAATTAGCGTAATACCAGTAGCCGTCTTCGCCATCACTCCATCCGTCTCCGCTGAAATCAATCGTAAACTGGCTGCCCGCGAGAACTTTAACACGGACATAGCAGTCAACGTTGCCTGTATTTGTAATAACTATGTCTTTAGTCCAGTTTTCAAAATTCTCTTCAATTTCTGTACTGTGTCCAAGCGAAAGAGCCGCTCCTCCGCCTGCTGAGGCGTAAGTCGTAAAGTACGCCATCGCGCCCGGCAGTGTAAGCCCTGCCGCGAGCACGGCTGCAGCGGCTGTCAGCCAGACTTTTTTATTAATACAAAATCTTTTCATTGCTTTCAGCCTCCTTTACTCTGCTGCCGGACTTTCACTCTGACCGCCCTGAGTCCACTGCCATTCGCCGCCTTCTTCCGTAGGCGCATGGAACTGATTCAGTACTCCGGTACCTGGTATAAGCTTGTCATTGTAGTCGTTTTCAAAAGAAACTTCAGCGCCTAATCCGCCAGCTTCAATGATCTGATCAGCCACGATAACGGCTGTTGCCGCAGTCTCGCCAACAGATTCATAGCTTCCTCCGCTGTAAATTTCCGTTACTGTTACTTCCATTCCAACAGGAATACCGTCCACATATACAGAACCGCTTCCCGCTGAAGTCATCTCTATCGAAGTAACGTTGCTGTAAATTTCTCCGTCTTTCTCGCCTTCAATCTCAAATACAAAGAAACCATCCTGAGTGAGGTTGTTGTATCCGAGCAGCGACTTGTTGATAGTAAGACCGCCGTACTGCATCTCGCGTTCTACTTTAAGTCCTACTACAGGATCGTAGATCCATGTGTCGTCTCCTGAGTTGTAATAATCATTTCCCGGAAGCGCCGTCAGATACGGAGCGAACTGATACTGATATGAATAATCAGTATTGTAAGTATCTTCCGGAACAACAAGATACATTCCTACAGAAAGATCAGATACCGTGCCGGTTCCCGCCGTTATATCGATCTCGGCATCAGGAACTGAAGTATCCGAAAGTTTTCCGAATGCTGTCTCGGCCATTGTAAGCCACTCGTCGGCTGTCGTCGCATCGCTGATGGTATCAAGACCGATTCCCTCAAAGTTAGCAAGCTCCGTATACTGACCAGACTCGTTTACGTCGGCCACTTTATAAAGATCTACCGGAATAGTCATCTGATCAAGATCAGTCTCGTACTGGCTTCCGGCTTCCACCTCCACAGTCAGGCTGCATGTCTTCGTCAGGTCGATCGGATTTGCAGCATAGACGTCGCCGATGGAAAGGGCGGCTGCCGAAAATGCCATAACAGCTGCAATCGCTGCTGCCATTCCTTTTTTATTTAATCCTTCTTTTTTCAACTTCGTACCCCCTTACGAATCCCTGTCCGCCGGCTTTTTCTTCTTCGGCAGAAAGTAATTTTTCATCAACAATATTACGAGAATGGTAATTGCCAATCCCAGTAACAGGTATAGCATATAATAGTTCTGTATGGACTCTACCATGGTATCTATCGGAGTCTCGCTCTTTTCAAGCTCTCCTTCATACGGAACTCTGTGTCCACGCACCAGTAGCCTGTGGGTATTTACACCATATGGAGTGCATGTAAAGAGTGTTACAAGATCCTCTCCCTCCACCACCTGTAGGGCTTCTGTCAGCGTTTCCATGTCATCCTTGTCAACCATGGGAAGAATCTGATCTACTTCGTAAGCCAGATCTTCATCCAGTACATGTATATAG
>CASEDW010000115.1 GCA_949286775.1 uncultured Eubacteriales bacterium
ATATTCGAAAGGAGAAATGACTTATGTTAATGCCTAGCGTTTTTGGAGAAAATTTATTTGATGATTGGATGAACCCATTTGATGATTTTGACAAATATTTCTTTGGTAAGAAAAATCCTCTGTACGGAAAACATGCAAAGAATTTAATGAAGACAGATGTCAAGGAAACCGATAATAGTTATGAAGTTGATATCGATTTGCCCGGATTTAAGAAAGACGAAATCAACGCAACTCTCGAAGATGGATATCTTACAATTTCCGCTTCGAAGGGTCTGGATAAAGACGAAAAAGATAAAAAAGGCAAATACATCCGTAAAGAGCGTTATGCCGGCGCAATGAGCAGAAGTTTCTATGTTGGCAATGGCGTCACTCAGGATGAAGTAAAAGCTAAATATGAAGACGGTATTTTGAAACTTTCAATTCCTAAGAAAGCAGAGCCAAAAGCCGTCGAAGACAAGAAACACATTGCTATTGAGGGCTAATCCTTCCTCCCTTTCTATATTTAAGGAAGTTTAAATAATTTATCAGGAGCTCCTGTGAGAGACAAAGGCATCTCTCCCACAGGAGCTCTTTTTATAGTATTTTTTTAAGTAAACATAATATATCCCTCAGTTCAGTAATTTATTTAATACTTTACACCATCTTACCAACTTTATGCTATAATCCTTTTGTAATTTATTCATCTTCTATTTCCGGGAGGTTTTTATGATTTCAGAAAAGATTTATTTATATGAAGACAGGCAAGACGTTTATCTTACGACTTATATATGGGACAACTCGAGAGAGCTGGGAACAGGACCTAATATGAAGCGTCCGGCGATCCTGATATGTCCCGGCGGCGGTTATATCTCCTGTTCTGACAGAGAATCAGAACCTGTGGCTCTTCGCTTTGCCGCCATGGGTTACAATGCTTTTGTACTCAGATATTCAACATATTCAAAGGGCATGCCTTTTGGTATGTCTCCTGATCTGACTGTCACTGTGCAGCCGGAGACTAATCATCCTGTTCCGATACGCGAAATAGGAATGGCAATCCTTATGATGCGCGAAAAAGCGAAAAAGTGGCGCATCGATACAGAGCGAATCGCGCTCTGCGGTTTTTCTGCCGGAGCCCACAATGCCGCTCTTTACGCTACAAGCTGGCACCGTCCTGTTATTACAGAATATTTTGATACGGATGTCGAAAACTTAAGACCCGCAGCCGTTATTCTCGGTTATCCTGTTACGGATTTTAAGTTCATGCGAGGATTTAAACATAAAGACCCGATGATCGATGCTCTTATGAAAAATATGGATGCGGCATTTTTAGGCACTGATTCTCCTTCTGAAGAACTCCTGACAGAAACAAGCCCGGCCCGCCTTGTAGATGAAAATACTCCGCCGATGTTCATCTGGGCCACGGCAAACGACGAATTAGTTCCTGTCAACAACTCTCTTCTGATGGCGCAGGCATTGTCAGAGCATGATATTCCTTACACGCTTCATATTTTCGAAGACGGTTTTCACGGACTTTCGGTTGCGACCCAGGCTTCGTCATGTTCCAGATCAGAGATTTCAAACGAGATCGGTTCATGGGTAAAAATGGCCGAAGACTGGCTTTATAAGAGATTCTCTCTTCCTCTTGCCGAAATGACGCCAACGGAAGCGAATATTCTTAAAAAGCGCGGAGAATAGGCACAAAAAGCATATCACGATGCC
This sequence comes from uncultured Eubacteriales bacterium, assembly GCA_949286775.1. Classification (GTDB taxonomy): domain Bacteria; phylum Bacillota; class Clostridia; order Lachnospirales; family Lachnospiraceae; genus Alectryocaccobium. Next base: position 1,699 of record CASEDW010000115.1, read on the forward strand.
TGACTTCGGGCAAAGTGATATGCTTTTTGCATTAAGACTTATATTCTTTTATTAAAAATCAAACTTATCTGAGAACCATGCGTCAAGTTCAGCGATTGGAACTCGTACCTGTTCCATAGAGTCTCTGAAACGTATCGTAACAGCGTTGTCTGTCTCTGAATCAAAATCATATGTTACGCAGAAAGGAGTACCGATCTCGTCCTGACGGCGGTATCTCTTTCCGATATTTCCTCTGTCGTCAAATTCACAGTTGTACTTCTTGGAAAGGTTTTCAAATACTTTTTCCGCTCCTTCATTGAGTTTCTTTGAAAGAGGAAGGACAGCGATTTTAACAGGCGCAAGTGCAGGATGGAAATGAAGTACTGTACGGACGTCATTTTTCTCCGCGTCAAGAACTTCTTCATCGTAAGCTGCGCAAAGGAATGCAAGCACAACTCTGTCCGCTCCCAGCGACGGCTCGATAACATAAGGAATATATTTTTCATTCTTAGTATCGTCGAAGTAGCTCATATCTTCGCCCGACACATTCTGATGCTGTGTAAGATCGTAGTTTGTACGGTCAGCGATACCCCAAAGCTCGCCCCATCCGAACGGGAACAGGAACTCAAGGTCTGTCGTTGCCTTGCTGTAGAACGAAAGCTCTTCAGGAGAATGATCTCTTGTTCTCATTTCTTCCGGTTTGATTCCGAGCTTCTGAAGCCAATCTATACAGAACTGTCTCCAATAAGCAAACCACTCAAGGTCTGTATCAGGCTCGCAGAAGAACTCCAGCTCCATCTGCTCAAACTCACGCGGTCTGAAAGTAAAGTTCCCCGGTGTAATCTCATTTCTGAAGGATTTTCCTATCTGTCCGATACCGAACGGAATTTTCTTTCTTGATGTTCTCTGTACATTTTTGAAGTTTACAAAAATACCCTGGGCTGTCTCAGGACGAAGATATACAGTATTTTTAGCGTCTTCCGTAACGCCCTGGAAAGTTTTGAACATAAGGTTAAACTGACGGATGTCCGTAAAATTATGTTTACCGCATGTAGGGCATGGAATCTCATGCTCCCTGATGAAATCCATCATCTGCTCATTGCTCCATCCGTCTACGCTTCCGCCTTCGATCTCGATTCCTTTTTCTTCACAGAAATCTTCGATGAGCTTATCCGCACGGAATCTTTCATGGCACTCGCGGCAGTCCATAAGAGGATCAGAAAATCCGCCGAGATGTCCTGATGCGATCCATGTCTGAGGATTCATGAGGATAGCGCAGTCAACGCCTACATTGTAAGGGTTTTCCTGGATGAATTTCTGCCACCATGCTTTTTTTACATTGTTCTTCAATTCAACGCCGATAGGACCGTAATCCCATGTGTTCGCAAGACCGCCGTAAATCTCCGATCCCGGATATACAAATCCTCTTGATTTCGCAAGAGCAACGATTTTTTCCATTGTCTTTTCCATAAATATACTTTCTCCTTATTACGCTTTATAAATTATAAATACAGGCTCCACTGTTGTTGTCTGAAAAACTTCCGGCACAGTCTCATCCGGATTTTCATCAACTTTCACGGAACCGTCGCTTTCAACAGTGACTCCGTCACTTATAAATTCAACTTCACCCGGCAGCTTTACGGTAACGGGCTCTTCAAGAATAAGCACTTTGCAATCTGTTGTCAATGAGACAAGAGAAAAATACGGAACTTCTACTCCGTTTACCGCTTTAAATGTTCTGTTAAAATCATATCCCGCGTCGTAAGCTTCTTTAACCGTTCCGATAAAACATGTTACGTCATTAAATATAGAATATGAGTTGGCGTCTCCGTAATTTAACTGCAAATTCACTTTGCCGTTATTTACCCGGCAGTTTTCCAGCGAAATCGCCGCGCCCTGACTTTGCGCTGCCGAAATACTCTCATCCGTATATATTTCAAGATCTTCGCCTGTGATATTGCCGTCTGTATCATCTACTATCCTCTGGATTATCTTGCCGTCCTGAGTGACTTCAAGCTGATTTTTATTTTCAAGATCCATTCCGATACATCCGCTCATCAAAGTTCCCATCAGCAGAAAAACAGCCGCAGTTTTAATTATATTTTTTTTACTCATTATTTCTCCTTTTTCATATCAGTATTCTGATATTTCAGAAGCGACAAGCACAGTATAAATCATGCATGATCTAAATGCAACAATCATAAATGTATAAAAAAAACGAAGCAGCAAATCCTGCTCCGTTGTCTAAGCGCGAGACGGGATTCGAACCCGCGACCCCAACCTTGGCAAGGTTGTACTCCACCCCTGAGCCACTCGCGCATTGCCTGTTTATAATACAATTATTATCAAACTTTGTCAACAAAAA
>CASEDW010000116.1 GCA_949286775.1 uncultured Eubacteriales bacterium
AGGTCCTGTCATGAACATCTCTTCTTTTCCGATAAAGATGTTTTCCGCAACCGAAGTTATTTCCAGCGTAAGCTGCTCCTGACCAACCATAGCAACGCCCTTGCTCTCAGCATCGAAAATATCCTTTGGCAGATAATCATTACCTCTTAATTTCAAATGTCCTTCATCCGCCGGCTGCATTCCCGCAATTATCGAAGAGAGAGTCGATTTGCCCGAACCGTTTTCACCTATCAGTCCGTGAATCTCTCCTCTTGTAATCTCCAGATGCGCATCTTTCAATGCTTTTGTCGCTCCGAATGATTTATACATTCCTTCAGCTTTTAATAATACTTCTGATACTTTGTTTGTATTCATTTTCCCTCTTCCTGAATCTTCATTTCACCTGAGCTTAAATGCCGTGCATCTCTTTGATAAAAAATATAATATATAAACCTCTTTTCAAGTTTTACATTTTTTAACTATTTGTTAGATTTTTTTCTGTATTTTATAAAATATATGGTATTTTTCACCAAGTGTTGTATTATTATTTTACGGAATAATTTAAAAAATTATACAAAACATTGGAGCAACTATATGAGAATACTATCCATTCTTCTTGTTGATGATGACAAATTACTGTTAAATGATCTGAAAAGCCTTATTGATTGGGAAAAGCATGGCTTTAATGTCCTTACCGCGTCAAACGGAGTACAGGCGCTGAATACATACAAAAAATATCATCCCGACGTAGTTCTTACGGATATAATGATGCCGGGCATGGACGGTCTTGAGTTATTAAACAATATTAAAGCAATCGATTCCTATACCAGCGTTATCCTGCTCTCATCATATGATGACTTTTCATTTGCCAAAAAAGGACTTCAGCTGGGAGCCGAAGATTATGTATTGAAAAACGAACTGACGCCGGAATATATGTACGAAAAAATTTCCGCGGTAAGAGCTCATGTTGATCAGAAATACGATCATCTTTTTTATATGCTTTCAAACACTGTGGCAGACTTTTTTAATGAAGAAAAATTAATTCCAATGGAATATTTAAGATCAGATTCTTCGCTTATGTCATTTTTTGAGTCCAAACATTTTTACGTTATCTTAGAATATCCGGTTCCTTTTTTCGGTTCGGCATCATCTAAAAACATCTGCGACGAACTGCTCTCCGTTCCCAAGAAAAGCGTGTCGGATATCTACTTTATAGAAGCCGCCTCTGAAATATCGGATCATCATCTGCTGCTTTCAATGAAATTAAAATCAGAGGTTTCAGAGCTTCAGATTCAAGCCGAAATGGCATCGCTGTGCAGGACATTGTTTAGCAAAAATGAACCAATCTGCAGCGATATCGTATTTATCTATATGACTGTTCCGCTTAAAATTCAGGAATTTCGAGAAAAGTACAGGAATCTTTTATTAAATAAGCGAATGTTTACAAGAAGCGGATCAGGTTTCCGTATGATAAACATGTCGCAGCTTAAGAACGAAAAGTCCTGTGAAAAATTCGCCCTTACCCAGGAAATGATCATAAAACTCGTTGACAAAGGCGATATCAAAAAACTCAGAGACCTTTCATTTGAATTTCTGACTCAATTAAAAGATTGCGAAGGATTTATCCCTGAAAAATTTTTCAGTGAAACTATATACGGCGTTGTCTGCAAAACGGCTGATGAACACGCCGTTCCCAGACCTCCACAGCCAAACGTCTATACATACTCAGCTTTACTTGACTGGATGTTTGAACAGATCAAGGAACTTTCGTCTTCATCGGATGAAATAGAAAGTTCTCTTTCCGAGCCGATACGGGCGGCTGTACGGTATATCTCGCAGCATTACAACGATCCCGGTTTATCTGTAAACGATATAGCGTCTTTCGTTCATCTTTCCGGAAGTTATCTCTGCACTCTGTTTAAGAGCGAAACAAAAAAGAAACTGGTCTCGTTTATCACGGAAACAAGGATCACCAACGCCATGCTCCTGCTTCGTGAAACAGAGCTTCCTATCAATAAGATAGCCTCAATGTGCGGTTATACTACAAGCCAGTATTTCAGTTCCGCCTTTTACAAATATACAAAAATGACGCCGAAGGAATACAGGAGACAATAGCTCATGAAAGCAATAAAAAAAGACAAGCCTATACTTGCCAAAAAGATAACTTTATATTTTTTAGCAGTGAGCATTCTCCTTACTGTCGTAAGTATCATCATCTCTGTCCGCTTTGTATTTCCCGGAATGATCGACATCACGTTAAACAAAAACAGATATATCGCGACAGCGGTAACGAATCAGATAGACAATTACTTAAAAAGTCTTATTAATCTTATAAATACGACCGTAAATTCCAAACCATTTAAAGATACCGTTCATGAGTATGAAACTACATCTGATGATCCTGATGCCCTTGCTGCCGATATAAATCTTTTGCTCGGAAACTATGTGCACAACTCCAACCTGTGCCGCCGCATGATACTTGACGACTTTGAAAACGATCATATTTTTTCATCTATAGGCGCCGGAAATCCCATAGACGAAACAATCTTTCAAAGCGATGAATATCAAAAGATCATAGATCACAAAAAGAAAAGATGGACAAGTCCTGTTCTTGAAAAAGAGAATGACGAAGGCTACACATTGGCCTACTGTATGCGTGTAAATATAGGCAGTAAAGACTATATAGTAACAGCATATATAGATCTGACCGGACTTATCGAATATATCGGCGAATTAAAGGGAACTGTATTTGATGAGTATACATTTTACGACTCCTACGGCAATCTGCTGCTTTCAAAAGGCGACACAAACGCACTTCCGGAGTACGAATCGAATAATAATATATATCGATATGTAACACAGCTGCAGGACACGGATTCGGAACATTACATCACGGTATTTGGACAAAATAAAAACACAGTTTTCGTCGGCTACGTCACTGACGCAACGCTGTTCCGGGATTTTCAGGCTTATTTCATAGTCATTGTAATTCTTTTTATTTTGATCATCATCATAGCCGATCTGATCATGCTGCCTGTCATTCACAAAAAGCTGCTGCCGCTGCAGGATCTGTCAAGCGCCATGCAGGACATCAGCAGCGGAAAGATCAACTCAAGACCGCATTTGAATACCGGCGACGAGATCACTACCCTCTGCGATATATTCAACAACATGCTCGACACGCTTCAGGAAAATACAGACGAGCTGATCGAGCGCGAAAAAGAACGGAATAAAATGAAATATTCACTGCTCATAAGTCAGCTCGACCCGCATTTTCTGTTTAATACAATGAACATAATCAACTCTCTGGCAAGGAGCAAAAAAAATGACGAGATAATCCTGGTCAATACATCTCTAATGAATCTGCTGCAGGACCGCCTGCGCATTTCATCCACGGAGATAACTGACACTATCGAACACGAAATTTCGATAGCAAAGGAATACCTGAATATCGCTCAGATACGAATGGACATGGAAGTAGATATCGTATGGAATTGTCCTGACGAGCTGCTGACTAAACAGATTCCAAAAAATCTGCTGCAGCCTATTTTGGAAAACTGCTTTAAACACGGACTGTATGATCTCGAAAGCGGTATGGTTCGCGGACGCATCACAATATCGTTTTACGAAAAAGACAGGTATCTCTGTATAGAGATCGCAGATGACGGCGTTGGATTTTCAGAAGAATTTCTCGATAAATTCTATCACCGCATAGAATCAGTAAATACACGCGGCAGACATATCGGCCTCAGAAATATTGCCGACCGGCTTAAATTTCTCTATCCCGATATCGAAATGCCTCTTAAACCAGAAAACGTGATCCCGCACGGCGCGAAGATCACGTTGACAGTGATGTGAAAATCCTTATTGCTATTCATATGAGAAAGTGTTATAATTCAAACAGGAAAACGCAGAGCCAGGCGGCTTACCCTCTGATTTTCGGAGGGGCAACCCTCCAAACGAAAGAAAGGAGGGTGATGCCAATGTATGTAACATATTCCGATTTAATCCAAATTGGTTTGTTTATCATTGGACTTGTAGCTCTCATTTATGAGATCACAAGAAAAAAATAACGCCGCCACTACTCGCACTAGTGACGGACGTTACTAAGTAACTTCTAATTACTATATGAGGGTAGGCCGCTTCTGCCGTTTTCCCTTTTTCTACTTAAAATATAACATATTAAATGTTATAACGCAAGACATTATTTTTCATTTAAACTACACTTTTACTCATTTTTCTTGTAATTATCTCAATACAGAAAACATTTATTCTCATACAACGACAGAACAAATATTCTTAACACCTCACTATTCATTCCCTCAAAAATTTCCCAATAATAGCAATTGACAAACATTTAACAATGTGCTACAACAAACTTAAGGAAACATATAGGTATACGGTTTTACAAACATTTAAGGAGGAAAAATTATGGCACGTTTTACTTTACCCCGCGACATTTATCACGGCAAAGGCGCTCTTGAGAACCTGAAGAACTTTAAAGGCAAAAAAGCCGTTATCTGCGTCGGCGGCGGTTCGATGAAGAGATTCGGATTTCTTGACAGAGCTGAAGGCTACCTCAAAGAAGCAGGCATGGAAGTAAAAATCATCGACGGCATCGAGCCGGATCCGTCAGTAACTACTGTCATGAAGGGTGCAGAAATCATGCGTCAGTTTGAGCCTGACTGGATCGTAGCGATCGGCGGCGGCTCACCAATCGACGCAGCTAAAGCCATGTGGATCAAGTACGAATATCCTGATATCACATTTGAAGATATGTGCGTTGTATTCGGCATTCCTTCTCTTCGTACAAAAGCAAAATTCTGCGCTGTATCGTCAACTTCGGGAACAGCTACAGAAGTTACAGCTTTTTCGATCATCACAGACTACGATAAAGGTATCAAATATCCTATAGCCGACTTCGAGATCACTCCGGATGTGGCTATCGTAGATCCTGAGCTTGCTCATACGATGCCTAAAAAACTCGTAGCTCATACAGGAATGGACGCTATAACACACGCGATCGAAGCTTACGTTTCAACAGCAAACTGCGACTTCACGGATCCGCTTGCAATACATGCAATAGAGATGATCATGAAAGACCTTGTTCCGTCATACAATGACGATATGGACGCCCGTGACAGAATGCACAACGCTCAGTGCCTTGCAGGAATGGCATTCTCAAACGCTCTTCTTGGAATCGTTCATTCAATGGCGCACAAAACAGGAGCTGCATTTGCAGATTTAGGCGCTCATATCATCCACGGCGCTGCTAACGCAATGTACCTTCCAAAGGTTATCGCATTCAACGCAAAAGATGAAACAGCTAAGAAGAGATACGGCGTAATCGTTGACTACATGGGAATCATCGACAGATCTGCTACAGATGACGAGAAAGTCGCAGCACTGATCAAATTCCTGCGCGGTATGAACGATCAGCTCAATATTCCTCACTGCATCAAAAACTACGGCGCTGATTCATATCCATGCGAGCAGGGATTCGTTCCTGAAGACGTATTCCTTGAGAGACTTCACGATATCGCAGTTAACGCACTCGGAGATGCATGTACAGGCTCAAATCCTCGTCAGCCAAGCGTAGAGGAAATGGAAAAACTTCTGAAATGCTGCTACTACGATACAGAAGTAGATTTCTGATAAATCCGTAATGTACTTCATAGCAATGGTTTGAATTTTGAAAACACGGCGCGGCAACTGATTTAAAACTGTTGCCGCGCCGCTGTTTTCTTTTATTATTTACTTTCCTCTTTTTCGACGATAAACTGCTCCATAAACTCTGATTTTTCGCCTTTTTTCATGGAAGCATATCCTATG
>CASEDW010000117.1 GCA_949286775.1 uncultured Eubacteriales bacterium
ATAATATCGTCGGGGGTAGAGGCGGCCTCTTCGGGACTTAATTCTTCAATTGTCTTATATCCGTAAATGTCGGCTCTGAATCTGTCTCTTGTAGTTCCCGCGTCTACGTCAAACATATAATTGCCGTTGGAATCAATGTCTATATGAAAATCGTCAACGAGGGAATCTCCGCATCCTTCAATTATTTTTATAAGTCTGTATATTGTGCCGTTTAAAGAAAGCTGCTTTTCTCTGACCGTGTCATAGTCGCCGTTATCTTCTATCGTAACTGAGTTTGAAAGCTGATTATACGCCAGAAGTTTGCCGTTGCAGTCGTAAATATTTCCACGGGTACTGGCAAGCTTTCTTGTCTTTGTGGTCGTTATCGTAAAATTTTCAGCGTATTCGCTTCCGTGTATAATCTGAAGCTGAAACAGCCGAGTTATAAGCACGGCGCTTAGAGCCGCGAAAACGACTATCATTAACGCGCCTCTGTGGGAAAAGAGTTTCTCTAATTTCTTTTTTATTTTAGGAGCCAAGGCGAATCGTTTTCCTCCAGTTCATTTGCTGTAAGCTTTTTATTGATAATATAAAACAGTTTGTACAAAATAAGCGTAAATAAAACGGTATAGAGAAGTTCCGGCAGAATTATGCGTATAAAATATGCCGAAAAGTCAAATCTTTCTCTGAAGGCAAACTGAATAAGATAAAAGATCAGGCTGTAGGCCATGTCGCTTACGGCGACAAGAAACATAGGGATCTTGATATCCTCGTCATAAAAAACCTTGTAGAAGTTACCGTTAATATATCCGATATACATATATAAAAGGGCATTAAATCCAAACAGATTTCCAAAAAAGATATCTATAATAAGTCCTGATATAAATCCTACCCAAAGTCCGGTATGTTTGCCGCGCATCAGGCCCATAGACACTGTAAGCACCAGCAAAAGATTTGGCTTTATTCCTCCGAATGAAAGAATATTCAACAGAGTGCTCTGAAGAATAAAGCATATTAAAATCATGACAAAAGTAACAATTCTGCGACGCATTTAACTCTCCTGTTCCGCCGTCTGTTCAACGGTATCCGGATTCTGTTTAAGCTGTTTTATCACAAGCAATTCTCTGATATTTGAAAAATCAACTGCCGGAAGTATGTATCCGGTCTTTGTCAGATGATTTGAATCCTCGGTAATATCTGTGATCGTACCTATACAGATTCCCGGAAGGTATTTATCGCTTATATGGGACGTAACAATCATTTCACCCGGAAGAATATTTTCTTCTGAGTTCATCTGGTCAAATTCCAGTTTTCCGGAATCGATGAGTCTGAGATCACCGTTTACTATACATGTGTCGGCAGTCGTAATCGTCATCGCGCTTACGCTGCTTGAATCGTCAATGATAGATTTGACGGCAGCCCAGTCGGGACCGACCTCCGTCACGAGACCCACAAGTCCGCCGCTTGCGATGACGTTCATATCAACGCTGATGCCGTCGTTTGAACCTCTGTCAATAATAAACGTGGAATACCAGTTACCGGCGTTTTTCGAAATTACCGTCGCGGCGATTTTTTCATACTGGGCATAACTCGTATCGGTCTGATATAAATCGCGGAGTCTGTTTAACTCCTGAAGATTTTCGCTGTCGATTATGCTCTGTTCTTTAAGTTTTGCGTTTTCAGCTTCAAGCTCGTCTATTCTCTCTAAAAGCGAGTCCTTGCTCTGAAGCGATCTTCCGGCGTCGGAAACAGCCGTAGCAGCCTCTGTCACTCCTTTTTGCAGCGGAAGCACGATCGTGGCCGCGATATTTTTCAAAGGCGCTATTGAAATTATATTTGTAGCTGTAAGCGCTATCAGGCCTATGCATATGACAGTCAGCGCTATCAGCAGATTTCTGTTTGTTATTCGAAATTTCTTTTTCTTTTTCATTTTATTTCCTCTGCATCGGAGCGTAAGCAAGCTTATTTGCCCCCGAATATGAAATGACTTCTTTCAAACCGTTTACAGTGCAGTTTTCATATAGAGACGACTGAATCACGGGATAGTCAAGTTTCTTTGAAATTATTTCATTCAGATTTTTTATATGGCTGCTGCCGCCTATCAGATAAATTCCATCCTGTGCTATGGTATTCCTGATCTGAGGCGGTATACGTTTCATGAAATTACAGAGCTCCTCAGTTATTGTTTCCACCCGCGACATAACGGCTTTTCTGACGTTTGAAGACGTAACAAAACCGTTTCGAGGAAGACCCGTATCGGTATCTATACCCTGGGCGAGGGCGCCGGCACAAACGTTTTCATCAAGCGCCATGAATGTCTTTTTTAATTTTTCGGCAGTCATGAGGCTTATATTGAGACGGTTTTTCCTTCTTACGGCAGCTGCGATCGCCTTATCAAAGCTGTTTCCCGCTATATCGATCGTGCTGTTCAATACGACATGTCCGTCCGCTATGGCAGAAAGGGTGGTGCTGTATGCGCCCATATTTATCATGACCGTCCCCTTTGCCTTTTTTATCGGAAGGCCTAATGCAAGGGCGTCCGCTACGGGCTTTTCAACGAGATAAACTGAACAATTCTTAAGTTTTCCTCTTCTTGCTATAGACGCGTATGCTCTTCTTTCTATTTCCGTCATATCAGTAGGAACCGCAAAATAAATTGAAGGCCTGTAACCGATATAATGATGATGTTTAAAGAGCAGCTGATGAATGATCGCCTCAGCATGGCGTACATCACGTATTCTGCCTGATTCGACAGGCGTTTCAACTTTTGTATCGGCGGACGTTCTGTTCAGCATTTCATACGCTTCATTGCCTACCGCAATTACATCCATATGATTTCTTACGGCGATGCAGTTTTTTTCTATCGTAACTGAATCTTCTCTTTTATCATATATTTTTATTGTATCTGTTCCAAAATCAACGCCAAATTCCTGATGATAAAACACTTATATCTTCTCCTGTAGGATTCGTCTATAGATTGTAATGCTCGGCAATGCTGTAGTAAGTCATATCGCCTATGATAACATGATCCAAAAGTTCAATACCGAGAATTTCGCCGGATTTTTTTATTTTATATGTCAGTTCGATGTCTTCACTGCTGGGCGTAGGATCTCCGCTCGGATGATTGTGAACAAGTATTATTGAAACGGCATGATACTCAAAAGCCTTTAGGAAAACCTCCCTGGCGGATACGACGGAAGCGTTTACAGTTCCCTTTGTCAAAGAGACGTCGGCAAGCAGGGAATTCTTAATGTCAAGCATCATACAGTACACATGTTCCTGCTCCTGATGGCTTAAACTTTCCATATAATAGTCGGCTATAGAAGAAGGATTGTCTATCTTCAGCCTTTTTCGCGCGCCTCTTTGAGATATCCTCTTTGAAATCTCTCCGAGACACTTGAGCTCCATGGCCTTTACCTTTCCTATACCCGGCAGCTTCATGAGTTCTCCGACTCCAAGGTGATAAATGCCGGTAAATCCCTTTTCATAAGGGCAAAGATTAAGAACCATGCCCGCAAGCTCCAGCGCCGAAACGCCTTTTGTTCCTGATTTTAAAATTATCGCAAGAAGTTCGGCGTCGGTCATATTTTCAGGGCCGTAAATCGCGAATTTTTTGTAAGGCTGCATATCATTTGGCAGCTCTTTCATCGTAGGTACTGCGGTATATCCGGTATTTTCTTTCAAAAATGCTCCATTCTCTCTCTTTCAACCCACTATACTACCATACATGAGATTTCGTTTCAAGGCTGCTGTTTTGCACGTTATTTAAGGCTGTTTTTACGTTATTTAAGTCTTCTGCCTGTTTACAAGGAAAATTCCTATACATACAAGAGCAAGAGCAATGAGGCAGTAGGCATTTAGAGAGGACGTCTCATTGAGGAATATAGCCGAGAACAGTACTCCGAATATCTGGATCATGAAACCAAATACGGTTACTTTCGATACGCTGTTATACTTAAGCAGCACTCCCCAAAGAGAATATGCTACAGCCGATATGCATCCAAGATATAAAAGCATTATTAAAGCCGTAGGAGAAACTTCCGTGATTTTTCCGCCAAAGAGCGCTCCTGCCGCCATCATGATGATTCCTCCCGCTAAAAACTGATATCCTGATAGCGTAATCGGATTTTCTTTTTGCGAATACTTCTTTATCAGAGATGACGAAAAAGCGTTCGCTATAGTGGAAAATATCATAAAGCCGTCGCCTAAAAGGGTAAATGAAAACTCAAAGTTTCCTCCTCCGCTCATGCATACGACTACAAGTCCGATGAATCCTATGATAATTCCCAAAAGTTTCAAAAATGTGAATTTTTCCTGTTTAAATATAAAGCTTGAGACAAGTATCGCGAAAAACACCTGCATTCCATTTAATATTGAAGACCTGACTCCTGACAGGTTAGCGACAGAAATATAGAAAAACACATACTGTCCCACCGTCTGGAACATCGACAGCGACAGAACCATTTTTATGGAACTTTTTTTCGGTATAAGCAGTTTTTTTGAACCGATGCTGCCTATTAAAATCGCCAGCACGCCTGCTATGGCAAAACGCATTCCGGCAAAAAGTATAAGCGAGGAAGGCTGCGTAGTGTCTATTCCAAATAATACGTATCCTGTCTTTACCGACGGATAAGCGCTTCCCCATAAAGCCGTACATATCAAAGCTCCTATGAGCACGACCCATGATTTCTTAAAAAAGCTCTCTTTCATCTCTGACCCCCTGATTGTTCTTGAAAGAATGTCTCAAATAATGTATTCTGTTTAGTATAAAAAATTTAACGGAGAAAAAAGTTTGGAAGTAAACTTCCAAATCTACCATTATTGACGCAGCAAG
>CASEDW010000118.1 GCA_949286775.1 uncultured Eubacteriales bacterium
GGGAATAAAAGCTGATTTAATTGAGCTTCCGGAGGGGATTTCGAGGATAAATATTAAATTAAAATCCATCGACGGAACAGAGATCAATGGAAAAGGACCTGATATAAGTCCTGATAAGGTTGAAGAGCTCATGAAAAAGCTGGATTCATTAAAGGATGGAGATATATTGTTCCTCGCCGGAAGCATACCTGCTTCTATGCCGGATGACATGTACAGCCGCATAATGGAGCGTCTTCAGGGAAAAAACATTAAAATCATTGTAGACGCGACAAAAGATCTTCTGACAAACGTTTTGAAATATCATCCGTTTTTGATTAAACCAAATAATCACGAATTAGGAGAGATATTCGGAGCGACTTTAAAAACCCGCGAATCGGTAATTCCTTACGCGAAACGTCTTCAGGAGATGGGAGCGAAAAATGTACTCGTTTCTATGTCAGGAGAGGGAGCTGTCCTCATAGCCGAGAACAATGAAGTTTATAAATTGCCCGCTCCGAAGGGCAAACTCGTGAACGCTGTCGGAGCAGGAGATTCGATGGTAGCCGGATTTATGGCAGGATGGCTCTCGACAAAGGACTATTTCGAAGCGTTTAAGATGGGAGTCGCATGCGGAAGCGCCAGCGCGTTTTCGGAGAATCTCGCGACAAAACAGGAAGTTGAAGAAGTATTAAAACAGTTGCAATAAAAAAGTTACGACAAAAAGTTACGGTATAAAAGGAGTAAAAAGAAATGAAAGAATTTAAATATGTAATCACAGACCCTGAAGGAATACACGCACGCCCGGCAGGAGAACTTATTAAAACAGCTAAAAGCTTCAAATGTTCAATAAAGATAGCGAAAGACGGAAAAGAAGCTGACTGCAAAAAGATTTTCGCTGTCATGGGACTCGGCGTTAAGAAAGACATGGAAGTTACATTTACTTTTGACGGAGAAGACGAAGATGCGGCTTATGAAGCAGTAAGCGAATTCATGAAAGCGAATCTCTGATGTCTAAAAAATGATACCTACGGGAGAAAAGGTTCAGAAGTAAATTTATAGTTTAAGTACAGTTGGCGCTTAAGGGCGCCAGAAAGGAAATTATGAAAATATTTCAGGGAAAAAGCGTTTTCGGCGGTATAGCAATCGGAAGAATCAGCATTTACAAGAAAAATGAAAATGAAGTTTCTCTTGTAAAGGTAGATGATCCCGAAGAGGAGATAAAACGCTATGAAAGCGCGAAGGAAAAAGCGATTCTTCAGCTTCAAAAACTGTATAATAAAGCTCTCGTAGAAGTCGGTGAACAGAACGCCGCTATATTTGAGGTTCATCAGATGATGCTTGAAGATGACGATTACAATGATTCCGTTGAAAATATCATCCGTTCTCAGAGCGCGAATGCGGAATATGCCGTTTCAAAGACGGCGGACAATCTCGCCGATATGTTCGCTTCAATGGACGACGCGTATATGAGAGAAAGAGCGGCTGACGTCAGAGATATTTCAAACAGGATTTTGGGAATTCTCGCCGGAAATGAAAATGGTCTTGAAAATGCGAAAGAGCCAGTGATACTCATAGCAGAGGATCTTGCTCCTTCTGAGACAGTTCAGATGGACAAAAATATGGTGCTCTCGTTTGTAACAATAAAAGGCTCGACAAATTCCCATACGGCTATTCTCGCGAGAACGATGGCGATCCCGTCTCTTGTAAGCACAAAGATGCCGCTGGACGATTCTTTTGACGGAATGATAGGTATTGTCGACGGCAATGAAGGCGTTATCTATGTCGATCCTGACAAAGAGACGTTTGATTACATGAAAGTTAAAGCAGCCGAAGAAAGAGAAAAAAAGGCGCTTCTTGAAAGTTTAAAGGGAAAAGAAAACGTCACCCTTGACGGACAGAAGATCATGCTTTACGCGAACATCGGCAATATCAAGGATCTGGCTCTCGTGCGTCAAAACGACGCGTCAGGAATAGGACTTTTCAGAAGCGAATTTATTTATCTTGAAAGGGATACATTCCCAACAGAAGAAGAGCAGTTTGAGATTTATAAAACAGTAGCTGAAACGATGGCAGGAAAAAGAGTTATTATCAGAACTCTTGATATCGGAGCTGACAAAAAGTGTCCGTATTTCGGACTTGATCCTGAGGAAAATCCGGCCATGGGCTTAAGGGCGATCAGAATATGTCTGACGCGTCCCGAGATCTTTAAAACGCAGCTTCGCGCGCTTTTTAGAGCCAGCGCTTACGGAAAAATAGCGATAATGTATCCTATGATCATCAGCGTTGAAGAGATCGACAAGATTAAAGCGATAGCTGATGAAGTTAAAGCCGAGCTGGACAAAGAAAATATTCCGCACGGCGATCCGGAGCAGGGCATCATGATAGAAACTCCTGCCTCAGTTATCATGAGCGACGAACTCGCTAAAAAGGTTGACTTTTTCAGTATAGGAACAAACGATCTGACTCAGTACACCCTCGCTATAGACCGTCAGAATGATAAACTCGATGAGTTCTACAATGCTCATCATCCGGCTGTGCTCCGTATGATACGTATGGTTGTTGAAAACTCCCATAAAGCCGGAATATGGACAGGTATATGCGGAGAACTCGGCGCTGATCCTACGCTTACGCAGGAATTTCTCGCGATGGGCGTAGACGAGCTGTCTGTATCGCCGGGCTCTATACTTCCTCTCAGAAGAATAATCAGAGAAACTGATGTGGAGAAATACAAAAAGTCACGATGACAGGCGGCATCCGGCATAATATCTGATATTTAACTTGCCTGAGGTGAAAAAGATGCTTACAGAACAAAGATACAGTACTATACTTGATCTGCTTGACGAGCGGGGAAGTATTACAATATCAGAAATAAAAGAAATACTTGACGTATCTGAGTCTACCGCAAGAAGAGATATAGTCGCCCTTGACAGGATGGGAAAACTTGAAAAGGTTTTCGGCGGAGCTATAGCGGCAAATGTAAATGAAAAAGTTACAACGCAGGAACCGTCGGTAATCCAGAAAGCCGATCTTCATAAGGAAGAAAAGTGGAAAATAGCTCAGTATGCGTCAGGTCTGATAAATGATTCGGACTTTGTATTTATCGACTCCGGCACTTCTACATACGCGCTGGCGGAGCTTATAAATTCATCAAGCGGCATAGCCTTTGTGACAAATGGCATATCCCATGCGAAGATACTTGCCTCAAAAGGGAAAAAAGTCATTTTGATAGGCGGAGAGTTAAAAAATGTGACGGAATCCATCGTTGGAAATTCGGCGATAATGATGATACAGCAGTTTCATTTTTCAAAAGGCTTTTTCGGAGTAAACGGAATAAGCAAACGCTCGGATTTGACGACTCCTGAATACAGCGAAGCTCTTTTTAAGCAGGAAGCGATGCGACACTGCAAGGAAAGATACATTCTGGCTGACTCGTCAAAATTCGGAATCGTGACGTCTGTTACATTCGGAAAGATTGCCGATTCGATAATCATCACAGAAAAAGTACCGGATGATTACAGAGATTTCAAAAATATTATTTCAATTGAATA
>CASEDW010000119.1 GCA_949286775.1 uncultured Eubacteriales bacterium
AAGAGTATTTTGCGCCGCGCTTACCATATATTCTCCCAGCTTGTTTTTCGCCTTATGTATGCCCGGCGTATCCTGAAAAATAATCTGCCCTCTTTCGCACGTAAAGACGCTCTGAATACGGTTTCTCGTTGTCTGAGGTTTACGCGACGTTATCGCTATCTTCTGACCTATAAGGTGGTTCATAAGCGTCGATTTTCCGACGTTAGGTTTTCCTATCAGCGCCGCGAACCCTGATTTTGTCTGTAATTCATTCATATTTTCTTCCAAACTTTCACCAATTAATCAGCCCTGAATAAAACTCTCAACATGGTCAAACAGCTCTCTGTGCCTGTTTATGGCTGCTTCGCTTCCGAGCACGCAGATGTGCTTTTTATCAAAAGTATCGGCGAGAAGGTTCTTAAGTGCCCTGATGTCTTCTGTTTTGGCGTTTAATATCTCGTCTCTTTCGCGCTGATAATCTTCTTCCGTCATCTTTGTAAAATAAGAATCCAGCGCCAGCGCTCCCTTTGCCTTGGGATTCATCGGCGTATCGAGGGTGCTCACCGTACCGATTATATATTTCGTCATCGTCTTTTCATCCGCGTCAAATTCCCCGGCGAATTTTGCGAGTCCTTCGTAAACGTCAAGTGTATTTTTCAGGTGTGGATCTCTGTACGACACGAGGTATGAATCTCCCGTTCTCGAAAATCCACTCATACATCCGTACGCTCCGCCTTTAACCCTTAAGTTAATCCACAGATATTCATAATTTAAAATAGTTTTTAAAATCCGCAGAGCTCCTGTATATTTATAACCTTTTCGTACAAAGTTTCCGGTCTGCGCCACAAACTGAACCTGACCCGATGTGAGTATACCCTCAGACTGTTCTTTTTTCTCCCACTTGTATCCGCTTCCTGTTTCGCAAATATCGGAGAGTTTGTCTTTTATCACGGAAATATTTTTTTGAAGTTCCTCTAATCCCTCTTTGCTTGACGTTATCGAAACTATAATATTGTCTTTTCTGAATATCTTCTTTGCCAGGGATTTGAGGATAGTTTTAAGTTCTTCTTTTTTCTCCTCAAATTCGGCAAACAGCGTTTCGATAAATCTGTAATAAGATATTCCTGAGGTTTCTTCCATCCATCCCGAAAGCTCGTTTACGCCCGCTAACGCGCGTCCTACGGCGCTCATATGACCCGACGCCGGAATAGACGCCTGATACTGGGCTTTCTGTCCTGCGATTATCTCATATAATCTCTTGTCGTCTTCAATAAGCGATTCAAATAATATCTCATCGATCATGGACAACGCGAAAGAACACTCCTGATTGAGATATTTTGATTTAACGCCGAAAAATTTCTTTGATCCGCCGTCACCTGTCGTAAACGTCTGAAGTCCGCAAGCGATACCGCCCGTTCTCGAATTTATCTCGTTTGACAGGTCTGAATACGCAAAATGTTTTGTATCTACATATCCGAGAACGCTCTTTAAAAGACTCATATATCTGATCTCTTCGTTTGAGATATCGTCTACTCCAAACAAGAGTGTCAGATAGCTTATTCCCCGCGTGTCGTAATTCTGATGAAGAATCTTTATTCCTTCAACTTCCTTTTCCAAATTCACCAGTTTGATCGGAGTTTTTTTATCGATATCGGCAATAGTGAGCATTGGAAGCATGTCTTTTACTTCATCTGAATCCTCTTCTTCCTGATAGAGCTTCAGTTCTCTTGTTTCCTTTACTATCCTGTTTATCTCTTCTTCAGATAAAGACGCTTTGTATTCGGCAAGCTTATCAGCAAGCGCCTTTTCTTTCTTTGCCGCAAGTCCCTTTGCCGGAGATAATGTAACTGTTATCCTGTGGTTATTATTCAGGAGTCTTTCTTTTATAAGATTTTCAAAATATCCCGTGCCGATCTTTTTCTTTAACTCGTCATAGACAGGAATCTGCCTGAGATAGTCAAAGGGGCGGTTCTCGTCATAGAGCCAACTGTCGTAGGCGTTCATTATATAGATAAGCCCCTTTGGATATACTGAAAAATCTGCCTCTCTGAATCTGAATTCATAATAATGTATCGCGGCGCGAAGCGCTTTTTCCGAAATACCCTCTCCGGCGATTTTTTCAAGGGTTTCAGTGATCACTTTTTCAAATTTATCAATATCACCGGCGTTGGCGTATTTCGCATCAACAGAAAAGAAATGCTGCAATATTCCGTCGTTATAGCATCCAGATACATCTTTGCCTATACCCGCATCGAGAAGCGCCTGTTTTAATGGCGCGCCGGGAGCATCCAGCAGGACATATTCCAGCACATTAAACGCTGTGGCGGTCTGTATATCGAGTCCGTCTCCTGTAACGATACTCAAATTGAGATACGTATTGTCCTCAAGTGGTTCATCGTCGAGAACAGGATACTCTCCTTTAATATTTACGGGTTTTTCAAATGGTTTCTGAAATTCTATTTCAGAATCTATGTCCTTTTTATCAAATCTGCTTAAATATTCTCTGTCTATCCAGTCGAGCTTTTCTTCCATATCGATATTTCCGTAGAGATAGATATAGCTGTTTGACGGATGATAATATGTTCTGTGAAAATCGAGATACTGCTCATATGTAAGTTCAGGGATAAAATCAGGATCTCCGCCCGATTCAACGCCGTAAGGCGTATCGGGGAACAGCGCGTTGAATACAGTCCTCTCAAGAACAGATTCAGCGGAAGAGAAAACTCCCTTCATCTCGTTGTAGACAACGCCGTTATATGTAATCGGAGAATCGGCGTCATCCATATGATAATGCCATCCCTCCTGCTTAAATATCTTTTCTGTCTTGTAAATATTAGGATAAAATACGGCGTCAAGATATACTTCCATCAGATTTTGGAAATCTGTATCATTGCAGCTCGCTACAGGATACATTGTCTTGTCAGGAAATGTCATCGCGTTTAAGAAGGTATTGAGCGAACCCTTGGCAAGCTCGACAAAGGGATCTTTGAGCGGAAATTTCTCAGAACCGCAGAGCACTGTATGTTCTATTATATGTGCCACTCCTGTAGAATCCTTTGGCGGCGTTCTGAAAGCGATATTGAACACTTTATTGTTGTCGTCATTTACAATAAGCGCCACATGAGCGCCTGTTTTTTTGTGTTTAAGAAGTATTCCCTGAGAATTTATGTCTTTTATTTCTTCACGTTTAATCAATTCGTAAGCGTCAAACATTTATTTTTTCTCCTGTTCAAAATATTCTTTCCAATACCATGGACATAACGACCATTTCATTATTCTTTTTTTTGACAGCTTTTTATAATTTTTTCCAAACTTATAACCTAAATATTTGCATCCGCTTATCCATACAAGTTTGAACAGCAGATGATATTTATGCCTGGCGCAAATATATTTCGCTGTCTCTTTTATAAGCTTTACGCCTTCAGATTCTGACGGATACGCCGAAAAAAGCTGGCTGTACTGAGCCTGGGACGCTCCGATATCAAAATTTCTTCTGAACTGCTGTCTTCCCGAATATTCATGGGAATGAAAAACACACGCGTCCGCCGCGTAAGCTATCCTGTAGCCCTCTTCGATGGCGTTTCCCGCAAGTATCATATCTTCATTTAAGACGACAGGCCTTGGAAATCCCCCGAGTTTGTTATAGACTTTTCTGTCATACGCAGCGCAGACATTTGAGCAGAAAAATGTTTTTATTCCCATTTTCGGAAGGTCTTTTCTCGTCTTTATGCATCCTGTTTCAGGATAATTAAAACTTCTCGTAAACTGCTCTATAAGCCCAGCGTCTTCCTTTGGAAGCTGTCTGGCGTAGGATATTTCCGCTTTTTTCTCTATGATAGGAGCTACAAGATTTTTTATCAGATACTGATCTTTCGGCACCGCGTCCTGGGTCATAAAAACGAGTATATCGGCCTTTGATTCGCAGGCTGCCGCGTGTCTCACTGTCCCATGATTGAACTGCTCCTGCTTTATATGTATTATCCTCACGTCAGGAAATTTTTCCTCGATAGATTTGTCCCAGTACTGTTCTTCTGTATTAACGATAATTATATTGTCAGCCGGCATAACTTGCAAAGCCAGGCTGCAAAGAAGCTTCGCTAACTCCGCGCCTGGCTGACATGTCGGTATTATAATATCTACAGATGTTTTTTTTTCCTGATTGAAATTATTATCTTTGTTGTTCATTATAATACATTATCCATAAGCATTAAATTTTGTCCTGCAAATACTCTAATATTGCTCTTGTTCCGCTTCCAGAGCCTGCTGATATTCTTCCTCTGTATATTTAGGCACATCTGCAAGATCGCCCTGCTGAGCGCAGTAGTCAATATCTTCTTCGGTAAGCCCCGTCTGCATCGATATCTGATAACTGTATTCCAGCATCGTCTCTTTAGGGACATACTCCTGATCCGGGAAGAGGAACTCATGAAGCAGCTGCACATTGTAGGCAAGAGTTACCGGAATTACGCAGTCTGTTCCTGTAAGGCTTCCATCGTCTTCATAGTGAACAAACGGGAATCCTGCCTGATCTTCCTCGGTCATCTGATATGTAAGTATCGACGTCGCCGTAGTTATCAGCTTCATATTGTCGATATTAGTCGTCACCATCGGAAGCACTTCGTTTAAAATGCTGTCAAGGGTTCCGAGATCCATCGTAGCCGCTTTTTGTTTTATAAGAGAAAGCACTTCTCTCTGACGCGACGCTCTCTTAAAATCATATCCTTCCGTATATCTTATACGGGCATAAGAAACCGCCTGGGAGCCGTTAACATGGAACGTTCTCGCGATATAACCGTCAAAATCAGGATCATCCGGCACAGGAATCTCCTCGTACTCAACGCCGCATATCTCAGAAGTCTCAACATTGTAATTGTTTACATGAATCAGCTCCTGCTTTGTCATATTGATATCGAGTCCTCCGAGAAGATCAACAACTTTCGCGAGAGCAGTAAAATCAACTGTAATAAATTCAGTGATATCAAGGTCAAGATTCAGATTGAGCATCGAAAGGAACTGCTCCGGTCCGCCGTAATTATAAGCGGCGTTGGCCTTTGCATAGTAATCAGGATTTCCATAGTAATCTTCGATAATGTTCAGATACGTATCCCTCATAACAGAACAGAGCTTGATAGTTTTCGCGTTATGATCCAGAACGCATATGATCATAGTATCGCTGTTCTTTACTTCCGCTTCATCCGGTCTTGAATCAAGTCCTACAAGCGCGATGACGTCAACGCCGGTGAGGTTTGCCGTCTGCTGCTGCGCCTGCTGATCAGATGCGGCCGGCGTCTGCTGCTGCGTCCCGTCGGTGGCCTGAGCGGTCTGGGTATTCTGTTTATTATTAAACTCAGTTGATGTATGAACTTTTGTATCGTCAAGTTCCACATGATTTACAAGCGACATTTTTCTGGCAAACCAGATCGCTCCGAACAGCACTACTGATAAAACGCAGATTGTCACGATTTCCGCTATCAGCACCCTTCTTCTTTTCTTAATCTGCTGCCTTCGTCTGCTTCTCATGTTTGCCTTATTATGTTTGTTTTCTCTCATAATTAAGCTCCTAATTTTTATGTCAATAAGCGTTCTTATTGACAAACCCCTTGAAAATTGTCAAAAACAAGATTTTTATGTCAAGTCCTATGGACCAGTTTTCAATGTAATAAAGATCGCAGTCTATCCTCTTTTTAATAGACGTGTCTCCCCTGAATCCGTTTATCTGAGCCCATCCCGTGATACCCGGTCTTACCTGATGTTTGATCATATAACGTGGTATCTCCTCACGGAATTTTTCTACGAACTGCGGTCTTTCAGGCCTTGGGCCTACGAGCGACATATCGCCCTTTAAAACATTTATGAACTGCGGAAGTTCATCTATGCTTGTTTTTCTGATGAATTTTCCGAACTTCGTGACTCTCGGATCGTCCTTCGTCGTCCAGCCTTTTTTCTCTGTTTTTTCGTCCTGTACCTTCATCGATCTGAATTTATACATGACAAATTCCCTGTTATGAAGTCCGACTCTGACCTGCTTAAATATCAGTGGTCCCGGCGAAGAAATTTTGATGCCTATCGCCGCGATCAGCATAACTGGTGAAAAGATAGCTATGCATATCAGGGATCCTACTATATCTCCGATCCTTTTAACTGTCGCATAGAAGAAATTGCTGAGGGGCACATATCTTATGTTTACAACAGGAAGCCCGAGCATATCCTCCGTATGCGGCTTTGTCGAGATTACATTGTAATAGTCAGGTATGAATTTTGTATGAACACCCGACTTTTCACATTCAGCCACAATTGATTTCAATTTATAGTACTGATCAAGACAGAGCGTAATAGCGATCTCATCGACAGCGTTTGCAGGAAGAATGTCTCTGATCGCCGCCAGCCTTCCGATCACCTGAACGCCCCTGTACTGGGTTCCTTCAGAAATCACATCGTCAACTATTCCCACTATATCATATCCGAGTTCAGGAAATCCCTTTACCCTGTCTATAAATTCCTCCGCCGAATCGCTGTAGCCTACAAGAATGATCTTTTTTCTGTTCGTACTCTTTCTCGCGGACTTTTTCATAATAGTCCTGATTATATTTCTCACAAGACCGTCAAGAACTATGTTTATAAAGGCGAACGCCACGATCATTGTTCTCGCGAAATGCTCCTGCTTTGTAACATAGAGAAATACGATCATTATCAGCACTGCGACTATGTTCGACTTGATAATGTTCCCGGCTTCTTTATACCGCCGCTGCGTCATCATCGGTACGTATAAATTAAAGATATAATTTAACAAGAGAAACAGCGGTACGATATATATGAGCGACTGCATATAGTATGAAACTGAAAGCCCCGCGTAAACCTTGCCGAGAAGATCTGTTCTGAATCTGATAAACCAGGCTAAAATATATGAAACTATAACAATAATTGCATCCGCCAGCATAAGCCCGCGGCTCAGATGCATCTGTGATTCGCTCATATGTCACCCTTTCTTTTTCACTCTTGATCGTAAATTATACTATAATGAATATAATTTATCAAGTATACGGTTATTGGCTGTATTTTGTGTATATTAGTTCCTTGGTAATACCACGGATTTCTCCGCACTTCGTGCTCTCGAAATCCTGAAAACATTCGGATTCCATACATTTTTCTAAGAAAAATGATTTCATCCTCATGTTTTAGCGGTCCTCATATACACAAATCCGTATGCAAGCATCCGGTTTGTGTATATTAGTTCCTTGGTATAAACACGTTTCTCCACAGTTCAAGTTGTATTGCAAAATAGTTTTTCAGGTATTTCATCCTGAATTTCTGTCTGTGTTTCTTTCCTTCATCGCTTTTCGCGAGCTTCTTTCCCTCTTTTAAACCCTTCGCGTATATTTCGCCGAATCCTTTTTTCTTAAAATAGAGACGCTTTATAAAAAATCCCGCTGCCAGGAAGGGAGCGTTCAGTATTCTCTGACCAACCGGCATGTTTTTATAAATTATATAGACATTGTTTTTCGATGAAAGACTTACCTTAAACTCATTGTGGGCTGAACCGGTAGTTCCGCTTCCTACATGTATGACTTTGGCGGCGGGTATATACCAGTTCTCATACCCCCTTATCTTAGCCCTGTAGCACAGATCGAGATCTTCAAGATAGGCGAAATGATTTTCGTCCAGCATACCGAGTTCTATAAAAAGCTTTCTTCTGTATATCGCAGCTCCGGCACAGACGGAAAATACCTTTTTTTCTCTGTTGAATTTTGAGGCTCTTCTGCCTTTTCCCCTGGCAAAAGCCCATCCAAGAGCGTTGTAAAGATCTCCCGCCGAATCAAGCAGAGTGTTGTCATTAACCGTCAGCATACATGAGGCGCATGCGAAGGCTTTTGGCTTTGACGCTATCGCCTTATACAGTTCTTCAACAAAATTTTCAAAGACAACGGTGTCGTTATTTAAAAGCAGAACATATTCGGCGTCAGATGCGCTTACGCCCTCATTTACGGCTCTGCAAAATCCTGTGTTTTCTTTAAATGTTATCAGTCTGACATAAGGATATGAATTATTTATCATCTCAACGCTTCCGTCAGAAGAGCCGTTGTCAACGACTATAATCTCGAAGTCTTTCATGCTCTGCTTTTTGAGGGCTTCGAGACATGGTTCTAAAAAATGTTTACCGTTATAATTCGGAATTATCACCGACAGTCTGTTCATATCACTCCTACTTTCCGGCTTTCAGCGAAAAGTTCCATTTCGATAATGTCAGATTCGGATTGTAATAAGGATCTCCTTTTTTCAGCAGGTCGATCCATCTAGTACGCATGAATTCAATCTCAGATTGAAATCTCCTTACCTTTTCTTCAGTATCTTCCGAACCTCTTGATTTTGATTCATAATGAGTCATCTCAACATAGGCGTCATATACGACGAGATATCCCATCTGACGCACGCGAAGGCACAGATCCACGTCGTTAAAGGCAACGGCCAGTTTTTCCTCAAAGCCGCCCGCTTCTTCAAAGACCTTTTTAGGCATCATCATACATGCCGCCGTCACCGCTGAATAATCCACCTGGGTCGACGCTCTGTGAAGATAACCCGTTCTGTTTCCGGGCATATTTAAGAAAGCGTGACCCGCTATGCCGCCGATGCCGATTATGATTCCTGCATGCTGAATAGTTTTGTCCGGGAAATAGAGCTTGCATCCTACGACTCCGACATCCTTCCTCTGGGCGTTTCCAAGCATCCCCTCTATCCAGTTTGGCGTTATAACTTCTATATCATTATTTACGAACAGCAGGTAATCGCCTTTTGCATGTCTTACGGCAAAATTGTTGATCGCCGAATAATTGAATCCCTTATCCCAGGTGATAACCCGTATCCGTTCGTCTTTTTCAATCTCTTTATAGTAATCGAATATTTCTTCTGAGACGCTGTTGTTTTCTACGACAATGATCTCAAAATTGCGGTATGTTGAAATATTCAGTATCGAATCTATACAGGTTTTAAGAGTAGACATATTGTC
>CASEDW010000120.1 GCA_949286775.1 uncultured Eubacteriales bacterium
AAAATGATCTGGATATGCGGCGTTTCCGTTACGGTAGTGTTTGTGCTGATCTATATGATCATCGCCATTGTCGGAACAAATATGATGGATGACACAGTAGATATGATGGCGGACAGGATATCCGACGGAAACGGCCTGTTCAGACCTTTTGACCGGGACAATCCTATGCCGCCGGGAATGAACAGTTTTCCGTATTTCTTCACGGATGAGACGCCTTTCAGCACACGTTTTTTTACGGTATGGCTGTCTGATGACGGTAAGATAGCAGACGCGAATTTAGACGCCGTATCTTATATAACCGAAGAAGACGCTTACGAATACGCTGAGAAAGCGCTGGATAATAAAGATGAGCGGGGATGGCTGGATAATTACCGCTATAAGATATTTGATTCGCCCATGGGAAAGGGAATCGTATTTGTGGACGGCAGCGTAAACCGCGCCACTACAAGGGCGCTGCTGATCACTGCGGCGGTGGTGCTTTCAGGAGCTCTCGCGGCCATATTCGCGGTGATCGTCATTTTGTCAAAGCGCGTAGTCCAGCCGATCGCCCGCAGTTATGAAAAACAGCGGCAGTTTGTGACGGACGCGAACCATGAACTGAAAACGCCGCTTACGCTTATCCTTACCAATCTGGATATTGTGGAGCAGGAATTAGGGCACAGCGAGTGGCTTGACGATATACGCGCCGAAAGCAAAAGGATGAGCGGCCTTGTATCTCAGCTCACATCCTTAAGCCGCCTGGATGAAGACGGCGTATCGGTAAATAAAACCCGGTTCTCTCTTAGTGAAGTATGTGAGGACACGATATCGGATTTTGAAAATCTCATTAAAAGCAAAAAAATAAAAGTTACGGCGGAGATTCAGCCGGAAGTGACTTTTTTCGGAGACGAAGGACTTATTAGAAGATTAGTTACGATACTGATCGATAACGCGGTTAAATACTGCGACGCGAGGGGCGGCATTGTAGTGTCTCTTACGCAAAAACGTCAGATACATCTTGCGGTGGAAAATTCTTTTCACGGTGTTGACGATCTGGAACTTGCGAAACTTTTTGACAGGTTTTACAGAGCTGATCCCGCGCGCACGGCAGGTTCGAGTTTTGGTATCGGACTTTCTATCGCGAAATCCATCGCGGAAAAACATAACGGAAATATCAAGGCTTATAAAGCGGGTCACGGAAGGATCGGTTTTCGCGTGACGCTTAAACGCTGATCACAGATGATTTAAACAGTCGTTCAGACGGTCGAAAGACCTGACGGACGGCTGTATTTTTTTGCCTTTAAGCGTCCTTTAGTCTGGCTTAAGGGTGATGTGATAAAATTTCCAGGATTTAAATTCTAAAGGAGGAACATTATGATTACCGTCGAACATCTGACTAAATATTATGGCGACTATCTGGCGGTAAACGATCTTTCATTTGAAATAGGCGAAGGACATGTCTACGGATTCCTCGGGCCTAACGGCGCGGGAAAATCTACGACGATGAATATTATGACGGGATGTCTTTCGGCCACTTCAGGAAAAATCGTGATAGACGGCTATGATATTTTTGAAGAACCGCAAAAAGCTAAAAAGCTGATAGGATATCTGCCTGAACAGCCGCCGCTTTATATGAATGAATCGCCCATGGAATATCTTACGTTTGTAGGAGAAGCCAAAGGACTTCGAGGAGAAGCTTTAAAAGAGCAGATAGGAGAAGTTATAAAACAGACAGGAATCAGGCCTGTAGTAAACCGAAGGATCAGCGATCTGTCAAAAGGATACAAGCAGCGTGTCGGAATCGCTCAGGCATTGCTGGGAAATCCGAAGGTCATTATCCTGGATGAGCCCACTGTAGGATTGGACCCTATTCAGATCATAGAGATACGTGATCTGATACGCAAACTGGGTCAGAACCATACAGTAATTTTTTCATCCCATATCCTTTCCGAAGTTCAGGCGATCTGTGATCAGATTCTTATGATAGCTAACGGCAAATTAGTCGCTTTCGGCGCGCCGCAGGAGCTGGAGAAGAAGTTCGCGTCCTCAGGAAAGATCGAAGTTACCGCTGGAACCAATATTCATAAATTGAAAGAGGCGCTTTCAAACGTCGATCTGATATCTGATATATCAGGAAAAATCCTTTCAAACGGATACAGTTTTGCTGACATCGAAACAGAACATAAAGACCTGTATGAGGTGTCGGGAGCCGTATTTAATGCCTGCGCTAAAGAAGGCGTGACGCTTCTTGAGATGCGCCTTAAGAAAGCTGATCTTGAAGACGTATTTTTGGAGCTTGCGGCAGAAAATGCGGAAATTAAGAAGCAGGAGGTGAAGGAAAATTGAGCGCTGTATTCAGACATGAATTAAAATTGTACTTTCGTTCGCTTACGGCATACGTATTCGGCGCGTTTCTTTTAGTGGCGGTAGGCATAGGCTCGATGCTCTATAACTTGAGCTACGCCGTGAGCAACTTTGAATATGTTTTCAGCTACGGAAGTCTTGCTTTTGTAGTTATAGTGCCGATACTTACCATGCGTGTAATAGCGGAGGAGCGCAAGCAGAAAACGGATCAGCTGCTGTACTCGCTTCCGATTACTACAACAGAAGTTGTTATCGGAAAGTTTCTGGCTCTGCTTGTGGTATTCGCGATACCGTTGTGCATTGTCGGAATTTATCCTTTGATATTTATGCAGTATGGAGACGTCTATATTCCGACTTCCTACGGAACTATGATAGCGTTTTTTGTTATGGGAGCTGCTCTTCTGGCTCTCGGAATTTTTATCTCATCGCTGACGGACAATCAGGGATTCGCGGCGGGAATAGGCATAGCGGTGATACTGTTCAACTATTTCAGCGTAAGCCTTTCAGAGTATGTTTCATCGACAGCGTTTGGATCGGTTGTCGCGTTTCTTGTTATCATTATCCTCATATGGGCGCTGATACGCCATATTACAAAGAATGAAACGCTCGCTTACGGCACGGCCTTTGCGCTGATAGCTCTTTTAGTGATCGTATACTGGTTTAAAGCCGATCTTTTGGAAGGGCTTTTGCCTCAAATAATGACAACACTTTCGCTGTTTGACAGATTCAGCGTCTTTATAAACGGCGTATTCGATTGGACGGGAATCGTATATTATCTGTCTTTCATCGTATTCTTTCTGTTCCTCTCGGTTCAGTCTTTGGAGAAACGGAGGTATAACTGATGAAAAAGTTTCATTTATTTGATCCTGATCAGAAAAAGCCACAGAATAAGATAGCTCTTAAAGGCGGAGGATATTCGCTGATTATTTCATGCGTGGTTCTGGCTATTTTGATCGTTGTTAATTTATTTGTTTCAGTGCTGCCTTCTTCTTTGACAAATATGGACATCAGTTCTTCGCAGCTGTATTCCATCGGCAGCAATACAAAAGTTGTATTAAATAATCTTCAGGAGGACGTGACGATCTATTGGATCGTGCAGGCTGACGCCGAAGATGAGATACTTGAAAATCTTCTGGCAAGATATGAAAGCCAGTCGGACCATATAAAAGTAGAAAAGAAAAATCCTGACGTATTTCCTACGTTTACAGAACAGTATACGGATGAGGAGGTTCCAAACAACAGCCTTATAGTAGAGTGCGGCGAACGCAGCAGATACGTTTCGTATGAAGATATTTATGAATACACGATAGATTACTATTCATATACTGAATACGCGGACGCCTTTGACGGCGAAGGCGCTATAACGTCTGCCATCGACTATGTAGTTACCGAAGATCTTCCGCAGATGTATCTGCTTGAGGGACACGGCGAAGAGGAGCTTCCGTCCACTTTTGCGGAGCAGGTTGAAAAAGACAATATTGAGGTCAACAGTTTGGCGCTCAATACTGTGGAAACCGTGCCTGAAGAGGCGGACTGCGTTCTGATATACGCTCCTTCGACTGATATTTCGGAGGACGAAGCCGAGAAATTGTCGTCATATATAAGCGACGGCGGAAAAGTCATGGTAGTATCGGGTCCGGTGGAGGATGAAAGTCTTACAAATCTCAACTCGCTGCTTGAAAATTACGGAGTAGCCGTAAACGAGGGCATTGTAATAGAAGAAGATCAGGGTCATTTTTACTATGGATACCCGTATATTCTGATTCCGGAAATCAACAGCCATGCCATAACTGATCCTATCATTGAGAATAATTATTCTGTGCTGATGTCCATCGCGAACGGACTTGTTGTATCGGATGAAAACGGAACAGGAACAGTTACCGAACTGCTGACAACAACGAGCAGCGCTTTTAGCAAAGCGGACGGATATAACCTGAGCACTTATGAAAAAGAAGACGGTGATACTGACGGACCGTTTGCGCTGGCGGTATCTATAGAAGATGCAAGCGGAGGAGCTCTTGTCTGGTTTGCTTCAAATGATTTCCTGTCGGATGAAATAAATTACGCTTCATCAGGCGCCAACAGTGATCTGGCGATGAACGCGATAGCATCTATGGTAGGCGAAACGGAGGCTATGGCTATCAGCAGCAAATCATTGACTTACAATTACCTGACGATGAGCCAGGAGGTATCGTCATTCTTAAAAGCGTTAATGATCGGTATCTTGCCCCTTGGTTATCTTGGAGTCGGCATCGGAGTGATTATAAGGAAACGGAGGCGTCAGAATGAAACGGTTTAAAAGAATAGGTATTTTGGCCGGCGTGCTGGCGGCAGGGTGCATCGCGACATTTGTTGCTCTGAATATAGAAAAGCAGCAGGAGGAGATTCAGAACAGCGAAGAAGTTATTCTCTCAATCCAGCCTTCTGATGTTAAAACTCTGAGCTGGAATTATGACGAGACGAGCCTTAAGTTTACACGCGACGACGAGGACATCTGGCATTGGGATGACGACAGCGCCTTTCCTGTGAGCGAAGATAAAATAAATGAACTGCTGGATATTTTTTCATCTTTCAGTGTAAGCTTTATCATTGACAATGTAGAGGACTACAGCCAGTACGGACTTGAAGAGCCTGCATGTACTATAGAGATAGAAACAGATGATCAGACTTATACCGTTAAACTTGGCGATTTCAGCAGCCTTGACCAGCAGAGATATGTATCGATCGGCGACGGAAAAGCTTATCTCGTAAGCACTGATCCTATGGAATCATATGAGATTACTATAGAAGATATGATCCAAAATGATGACGCTTTTGTCTATGACTCTGTTTCAGTGATAGATATAAGCGGGGATGAGGATTACAGCATCAAATATGAGGAGGACGGCTCCGACACATATTGTGAAGATGATGTATACTTCACACTTCACGACGGGGAAAACCGTCCGCTTGATACGGCTCTTGTAAACAATTATCTTTCGGCGATAGGCTCTATGAGTTTTGACACTTATGTGAGCTACAACGCGACTGACGAAGAACTGGCCAAGTATGGTCTTGATGATCCGGAGCTCACTGTGTCGGTGGACTATGGCATCGCAGGAGAGACGGCGGAAGACGAATATGAGTACGGAACATATACGCTTTCGATCAGCAGAAGCGCCGAGGAGCGTTTGAATAATCCGACGGCAGAAAGCGAGACGTCGGATGAAGAAACGGCGGCGGATTCATCAACTTTAGATGGAACAGGAAGCAGCGATACGGAATCCGAAGATACTTATTCGGCATATGTCCGTATCGGAGAGAGCAAAATAATATATGAAGTTTCTTCTGATTATTTTGAAACGCTTATGGCCTCGGGTTACGATGATCTTCGCCATAAAGAAGTGTACACTGGCGGTTTTGATATTATCGATTCTATGGACATCGAACTGGAAGGAAAGACTTATACTCTGGCTCCGAAATCGGAAGAAGAAACTGAAGATGAAAATTCGGTATGGACTTACGGTGATGAGGAGATTGATATCAGCACTATACAGTCTGCAATGAATAATCTCACCGC
>CASEDW010000121.1 GCA_949286775.1 uncultured Eubacteriales bacterium
CGCGAGAGACGCTTTTGTAATACCGAGAAGGATACGTTTTCCTTCCGCCGGCTCTTTTCCTTCTTTAACAGCCTGCTCGTTTTTCTCTTCAAAGTCAAGCACGTCGACTAAAGTTCCCGGCATCATATCAGTATCATGATTCTGCTCGATGCGGACTTTCTTAAGCATCTGACGAACAATAACCTCGATATGTTTATCGCTGATCTCAACACCCTGAAGTCTGTAAACTCTCTGAACTTCACGGAGCATGTAATTCTGTACCGCTTTAACTCCCTTGATTCGAAGTATATCATGCGGATTTACGCTACCTTCCGTAAGTTCATCGCCGGCTTCAAGCATCTGTCCGTCCATAACTTTGATACGTGATCCGTAAGGAATGAGATATGTTTTGGAAATATTGTTCTCATTGTCCTCAACTATGATCTCGCGTTTTTTCTTTGTATCTTTAATTGTAGCTACACCCTTGATCTCTGTAATTATCGCAAGACCCTTAGGTTTACGCGCCTCGAAAAGCTCCTCTACACGCGGAAGACCCTGTGTGATATCTCCTCCGGCAACACCGCCTGTATGGAATGTTCTCATAGTAAGCTGTGTTCCCGGCTCACCGATAGACTGAGCCGCGATAATACCTACAGACTCGCCGACATGTACCGGTTTTCCTGTCGCCATGTTAGCGCCGTAACATTTAGCGCAGATACCGATGTGCGAACGGCATGTAAGGATAGTACGTATCTTAACTTCTTTGATCGGTTCGCCGTTTTCGTCAACGCATTTTGTAACGATCGCTTCAGCGGCGTTAGGCGTGATCATTGTATTTTTCTTTACAACAAGATTTCCGTCTTTGTCATAAATATCTTCACAAGAATATCTTCCTGTGATTCTCTCCTGAAGAGATTCTATCTCTTCTTTTCCGTCTGTGAACGCTCTTACAGGAACGCCTACGATAGACTCTTTGCCTTCGCAGCAGTCTTCTTCTCTGATGATGAGTTCCTGAGAAACGTCAACCATTCGACGTGTAAGATATCCTGAATCGGCTGTACGAAGCGCTGTATCAGAAAGACCTTTACGAGCGCCGTGAGCCGACATGAAATACTCAAGTACGTCAAGACCTTCACGGAAGTTTGACTTGATTGGAAGCTCGATTGTATGACCTGTTGTATCCGCCATAAGACCACGCATACCCGCAAGCTGTTTGATCTGCTTGTCAGAACCACGCGCTCCCGAGTCAGCCATCATGAAGATGTTGTTGTATTTATCAAGTCCCGTAAGAAGATCATGTGTAAGCTGATCGTCCGTCTGTTTCCATGTCTCTACTACTTCTTTGTAACGCTCTTCGTCAGTGATAAGACCACGTTTATAGTTTCTCGCGATCTTGTCAACAGTAGCCTGGGCTTTTTCGATAAGTTCAGGTTTTGAAGCCGGAACAGTCATATCTGAAATGGAAACAGTCATAGCGGCGCGTGTCGAGTATTTATATCCCATCGATTTGATGGAGTCGAGTACTTCAGCCGTTACTGTTGCGCCGTGTTTATTGATAACTTTTTCAAGGATCTTCTTAAGCTGTTTCTTTCCTACGAGGAAACTAATCTCCGGAACAAGCTCATTGCCTTCTACTGTTCTGTCCACAAATCCGAGATCCTGCGGAATGATCTCATTGAAGAGAAGACGTCCTAATGTACAGTCAACTACTGCCGTCTTAGTGTTTCCCTCTTCATCTGTTTTGGAGATACGAACTTTTATAGGCGACTGAAGCGTAATATATCCGTTTTCATACGCAAGGATAGCTTCATTCTGGTTTACGAAAATGCTTCCCGCTCCTTTGTCGTCAGGACGCTCCTGAGTGAGGTAATAGATACCAAGTACCATATCCTGTGAAGGAACGGCAACAGGTCCGCCGTCTGACGGTTTAAGAAGGTTGTTAGGCGAAAGAAGCATAAATCTGCATTCCGCCTGGGCTTCTACAGAAAGCGGAAGGTGAACAGCCATCTGGTCGCCGTCGAAGTCGGCGTTGAAAGCCGTACATACGAGCGGATGAAGTTTGATCGCTTTACCTTCAACGAGAATCGGCTCGAAAGCCTGGATACCAAGTCTATGAAGCGTAGGAGCACGGTTAAGCATAACAGGATGCTCTTTGATAACTTTCTCAAGAATATCCCATACTTCCGGCTGCATCTTTTCAACCATCTTTTTAGCGTTTTTAATATTGTGAGCCATCTGGTTAGCCACAAGCTCTTTCATAACGAAAGGCTTGAACAGCTCTATGGCCATTTCTTTAGGAAGACCACACTGATATATCTTAAGTTCCGGTCCTACTACGATAACAGAACGTCCCGAGTAGTCGACACGTTTTCCGAGAAGATTCTGACGGAAACGTCCTGATTTACCTTTAAGCATGTCTGAAAGCGATTTAAGCGCTCTGTTGCCCGGTCCCGTTACAGGACGTCCACGGCGTCCGTTATCGATGAGGGCATCAACCGCTTCCTGAAGCATACGTTTTTCGTTTCTTACGATGATCTCAGGCGCGCCGAGCTCAAGAAGTCTCTTAAGTCGGTTGTTTCTGTTTATGATACGGCGGTAAAGATCGTTAAGGTCAGATGTCGCGAAACGTCCGCCGTCAAGCTGAACCATAGGTCTTAAATCAGGCGGTATTACAGGGATAGCGTTAAGTATCATCCACTCTGGACGGTTGCCTGATTCTCTGAAAGCCTCGACAACCTCAAGTCTCTTGATGATTCTCGTTCTCTTCTGTCCCGTCGCGTTATTTAACGCCTCGTTTAATTCCGCTGATTCTTTGTCGAGATCTATGGCTGCAAGAAGCTCCTGAATAGCTTCCGCTCCCATTCCTACTCTGAACGGAACTTCGCCCGACTCATCCGCGTATTTGTCATACGCGTCCTGATATTCTTTTTCTGAAAGAACCTGTTTATACTGAAGCGAAGTATCGCCGGCGTCAAGTACTATATAGCTTGCGAAGTAGAGAACTTTCTCAAGAGTTCTCGGCGATATGTCAAGGATAAGTCCCATTCTCGACGGAATTCCCTTGAAATACCAGATATGAGATACAGGAGCGGCAAGCTCGATATGTCCCATACGTTCGCGGCGGACTGAGGACTTTGTTACCTCAACGCCGCATCTGTCACAAATAACGCCTTTATAGCGGATTTTCTTATATTTACCGCAGTGACACTCCCAGTCTCGGCTTGGTCCGAAAATACGCTCACAGAAAAGACCGTCTTTTTCAGGTTTTAATGTTCTGTAGTTTATTGTTTCCGGTTTCTTTACTTCGCCTTTAGACCACTGTCTAATCTTTTCAGGCGAAGCAAGTCCGATACGGATAGCGTCAAAGCTCAGCTGCTGATGATTTGAAGTATTATTTACATTTTCAGGCATTGTATACCCCTTTCCAATGAAAGCATCTTTATAGTTTCTTCAGAAATTAATACAAAAGCATTATTCGAGATTATCAAGGAATTCGTCTGTATCTTCTATGATGTTTTCCTCTGCGTCTACAAGCTCACCGTCGCGGAATTCCTGTGTTCCGAATCCATGTTCGCCAAATGAGTCTTCCTCGGAACGTCTGTCGAAACGGTCGCCTTCGATCACTGAACGAAGATCCGTATCGCCGTAATCAACAGTTTCCATGATTTCCACTTCCGTATTATCATCACGCAGTACTCTGATATCAAGACCCAGAGACTGCATTTCTTTAAGCAATACCTTGAATGATTCAGGAATACCCGGCTCAGGAATATTTTCACCTTTGATGATAGCTTCATAAGTCTTAACACGTCCTACAACATCATCAGATTTCATTGTAAGGATCTCCTGAAGAGTATACGAAGCGCCGTACGCCTCAAGAGCCCAAACCTCCATCTCTCCGAAACGCTGTCCTCCGAACTGGGCTTTACCGCCAAGAGGCTGCTGCGTAACAAGTGAGTAAGGACCTGTAGAACGGGCATGGATCTTGTCGTCTACAAGGTGATGAAGTTTGAGATAGTGCATGTGTCCGATAGTAGTCGGGCTGTCAAAATATTCTCCTGTACGTCCGTCCCTTAAGAGAACTTTTCCGTCTTCAGTTATAGGCACGCCCTTCCAAAGCGCTCTGTGTTCCTTGTGTTCGTCAAGATACTGATATACTTCCGGAAGAAGCGAATCTTTATGTTTTTCAGTAAATTCTTCCCATGAAAGATTTACGTAATCGTTCGCGAGCTTAAGGGTATCCTGGATATCCACCTCGTTAGCGCCGTCAAATACAGGCGTAGCCACTTCAAATCCGAGGGCTTTCGCCGCAAGGCTCAAGTGGATCTCATGCACCTGTCCGATATTCATACGTGAAGGAACGCCAAGAGGGTTAAGCACGATGTCAAGGGGACGTCCGTTTGGAAGGAAAGGCATATCCTCAACAGGAAGTACTCTTGAAACTACACCCTTGTTTCCGTGACGGCCGGCCATCTTGTCGCCTACCGATATTTTACGTTTCTGAGCGATATAAATACGAACCGCTTCGTTTACTCCCGGTGAAAGCTCGTCGCCATTTTCACGCGTGAAAACTTTCGCGTCTACAACGATACCGTATTCTCCGTGAGGCACTTTAAGAGACGTATCACGGACCTCTCTTGCTTTTTCACCGAAAATAGCTCTTAAGAGTCTCTCTTCGGCAGTAAGCTCTGTTTCTCCCTTAGGAGTAACTTTTCCGACAAGGATATCTCCTGCTCTTACCTGAGCTCCGATGCGGATGATTCCTCTTTCATCAAGATCTTTGAGGGCTTCATCGCCGACGCCCGGAACATCTTTTGTGATCTCCTCAGGTCCTAATTTAGTATCTCTTGCCTCTGCTTCATATTCCTCGATATGAACTGATGTATAAACATCCTCCTGCACAAGACGCTCGCTGAGAAGAACGGCGTCCTCGTAGTTGTAGCCTTCCCATGTCATGAATCCGATAAGCGGGTTCTTTCCGAGGGCAAGCTCTCCTCCCTGTGTTGAAGGACCGTCTGCTATTACTTCGCCTGCCTTAACTCTGTCGCCCTTTACTACTATAGGTCTCTGGTTATAGCAGTTGCTCTGGTTTGAGCGCATAAATTTCGTAAGGCGGTATGAGTCTTTTGTTCCGTCATCATTTTTAATCTCAATGAGCTGTGATGACGAATATGAAACGACTCCGTCTTTTTTCGCTACTATACAAACGCCCGAGTCAACAGCCGCTTTT
Organism: uncultured Eubacteriales bacterium; assembly: GCA_949286775.1. Lineage (GTDB taxonomy): Bacteria > Bacillota > Clostridia > Lachnospirales > Lachnospiraceae > Alectryocaccobium. Next base: position 5,210 of record CASEDW010000121.1, read on the forward strand.
GCTTCCATACCTGTTCCTACTACAGGAGCTTCAGTAAAGAGAAGCGGAACTGCCTGACGCTGCATGTTTGATCCCATCAGCGCGCGGTTCGCGTCGTCGTTCTGAAGGAACGGAATAAGGGCTGTAGCTACTGAAAATACCATCTTAGGAGATACGTCCATGTAGTCAAAAAGACGTCTTTCGTATTCCTGTGTCTCGGCTCTGTAACGTCCTGAGACGTTTTTATGAATAAAATGACCTTCTTCGTCTAGAGGTTCGTTAGCCTGAGCTACGTGATAGTTATCCTCTTCGTCCGCAGTCATATATACTACTTCGTCTGTAACCTTCGGATTTAACGGGTCAGACTTGTCTATTCTTCTGTAAGGCGCCTCGATAAAACCATACTGGTTGATTCGCGCGTATGACGCCAGCGAGTTGATAAGACCGATGTTAGGTCCTTCAGGCGTCTCGATAGGACACATTCTTCCGTAGTGCGTATAATGTACGTCTCGAACCTCGAATCCTGCTCTGTCTCGTGAAAGACCTCCCGGTCCTAAGGCTGAAAGACGGCGTTTATGCGTCAATTCGCCAAGCGGGTTGTTCTGATCCATGAACTGAGACAGCTGTGATGATCCGAAAAACTCTTTTACCGCCGCCGTAACAGGCTTGATATTGATCAGAGACTGCGGTGTTATCGTCTCCGCGTCCTGAGTTGTCATACGCTCACGTACAACTCTTTCAAGTCTTGAAAGACCGATTCTGTACTGATTCTGAAGGAGCTCGCCTACGCATCGTATTCTACGGTTTCCAAGATGGTCGATATCGTCGTCAGTACCAAGTCCGTACTCAAGATGAAGCTCATAGTTGATAGAAGCAAGTATGTCTTCCTTTGTAATATGCTTCGGAATAAGGTCTACTACTCTTCTTGAAACCGCTTTTCTGATCTCTTCCGGATCGTCGTACTCGTCGAGTATCTCCTTGAGCACAGGATAATAAACTTCCTCTGTGATTCCCATTTCGGCAGGATCGCCGTCAACATAACGCGTAATATCCACCATAAGGTTTGTAAGGATTTTTACGTTTCTGTCTTCAACGGTTACGATAACATACGGAGCCGCCGAATACTGGATATCGTCAGCGATTTCTTTTGTTATTGTCGTTCCCGCTTCAGCAACTATCTCGCCTGTCTCCTGATTTATAACGTCTTCAGCAAGGACAGCTCCGACGATACGGTTTCTGAGCGCGAGTTTTTTATTGAATTTGTAACGTCCTACTTTCGCAAGATCATATCTTCTTGCGTCAAAGAACATGGCGTTGATAAGGCTTTCCGCGCTGTCAACGGCCAAAGGCTCGCCCGGACGGATCTTTTTGTAAAGTTCAAGAAGACCCTCCTGGTAATTTGTCGCAACGTCTTTAAGAAGTGATGCTTCTATCTTTGGCTCTTCGCCGAAAAGCTCTCTGATCTGCGCGTTTGTGCCGATTCCAAGGGCGCGGATGAGAACAGTAATAGGCACTTTTCTTGTTCTGTCGACTCTTACATAGAATACGTCGTTTGAGTCTGTTTCATATTCAAGCCATGCGCCGCGGTTTGGAATAACGGTGCTTGAATAGAGTTTCTTTCCGAGTTTGTCATGTGAATATGAATAATATATACCCGGAGAGCGGACGAGCTGTGATACGATTACACGCTCTGCTCCGTTTATAACAAACGTTCCCGTCTCTGTCATAAGCGGGAGTTCACCCATGAAAATCTCATGCTCTGTGATCTCGTCGTTTTCTTTGTTGTAAAGACGGACTTTCGCTTTAAGAGGCGCGGCGTATGTTGCGTCTCTCTGCTTACACTCCTCGATAGAATATTTAACATCATCCTCACACAGGGTAAAGTCCAAGAACTCGAGACTGAGTTTCCCGGCATAGTCTTCAATTGGCGATATGTCCTTAAAAATCTCTCTAAGGCCTTCTTTAAGGAACCAATTATATGAATCCTTTTGTACTTCAATAAGATTCGGCATTTCCAGTACTTCTTTTTGTCTCTGGTAACTCATTCGAATGTTTTTACCGGTGGCAATAGGTCTTATCCTGTTTTTCTCCATTGACGTTTTACCTCATATGTGTATAATATTTATTAATAGTTACAAATTTAAGGGTGTCTTCCCTCATTTTTTTGGCTATTTTAAAAAAGTATAAAATAGCCTACTTTCCATAATAACGCAAATTTTAATGTACAATAAAATCAAACCCCTGTCAAGCATTACTTTACAGAGGTTTGATTTATTTTTTTATGTTTTTTTACGTTATTCAGTTCAATTCAGTTTTGCAGACGTCAAGAGCCGCTCTTATTACCTTATCCATATCGAAATACTTATACATTCCGAGTCTTCCGCCGAAAATTATATTTTTTTCATTTTCCGCAAGCTCTTTGTATTTCGCGTAGAGTTTTGAATTCTTTTCGTCGTTGACAGGATAGTAGGGCTCTATTCCGACTTTCCATTCCGAAGAATATTCTCTTGAAATGACTGTCTTTTCCTGTTTGCCGAATTCAAAATGCTTATGCTCGATGATTCTCGTATAGGGAACTTCTCTTTCTGTATAATTTACAACCGCGTTTCCCTGATAGTTGTCGGTATCGAGAACTTCGGTTTCGAATCTGACGCTTCTGTACTCGAGGGGTCCGAATTTATAATCAAAAAACTCGTCTATCATACCGGTATAAATTATCTTTGAAGCGATACCTGCGTTTTTCGCGATAAAATCTCTGTAATCGGTTTCAAGCAGCACATCGCTTCCTTCGAGAAGTTTTTTCGCGATCTGAGTATATCCTCCCATCGGAATACCCTGAAATCTGTCGTTAAAATAATTATTGTCATATGTAAATCTAAAAGGAAGACGTTTTATTATAAAGGCCGGAAGCTCGCTGCAGCTTCTGCCCCACTGCTTTTCAGTATATCCCTTGATCAGTTTTTCATAGACGTCGCGTCCCGCAAGGGAAAGCGCCTGCTCTTCAAGATTTTGAGGATTGCTTATATTCGCCTCTTTTCTCTGAGCTTCGATAATTTCTTTTGCCTCTTTCGGCGTTTTTATATTCCACATTTTGCTGAATGTGTTCATATTAAAAGGCAGATTGTAAAGCTCATCTTTATATATGGCTACAGGTGAATTGATATACTGGTTAAACTCGGCGAACTGATTAACATATTCCCAGATCTCTTTGTCCGAAGTGTGAAAAATATGCGCTCCGTATTTATGCACATTTATTCCTTCGATTTCTTCCGTATAAATATTTCCGCCTATGTGATTTCTTTTATCTATTACAAGACATGACTTTCCTTTTTTTACCGCCTCATGCGCGAAGACAGAACCGAAAAGCCCCGCTCCGACCACAAGGTAATCATATTTTTTCATTATAATCCTCCCATTTTTTGACCCTGATATCAGTTTAACCTCAATCACCCAAAAAGAAAAGAGCAAAAGAATATTTTACTTTTTCTTCTGCTCTTTTTTACATATTCAATAATTTTCAGTTTACCTGATATACATCCGCGTGCTGAAGCCCGAAGGCAAGAGCCGCCGAATGAGATGCGAAATAAATATCGACGTGACCATATGGCGTTCCTCTGTCCTGAACGGTATAAATATGTCCGTTAATGGAAAGTTTTGTTCCGAACGGAACTCCTCCCATGGCTACCGTAACACCTTCCTGACAATACGCGCCGCTGGCCGTAAGCCCCGCGTACTGCGCCCATTTTCCGCAGCACTTCTCGCATGAACAATATGCCGTAAGCGTAAAGTTGCCAAGATATGTCATATTTGTCACAGGCGTGTTATCCGCCGCCGGAGCCGAAGGTTCGCTTGGAGCCTGGGGCGATGCCGTCTCCTGTTCCTGTGTCTGTGAAGGCGTCGAAACAATTGTTTCCTGCGCCGCCTGATTTGCCTGTTCAGCCGCTTCTCTCATAGCCGCCTCTTCAGCCTCCTGCTGTCTGCGGGCTTCCTCCTCTTCCGCGAATTTTCTCGCAGCGAGCTGATCAAGCATCTCCTCCTGCTGCCTTATCTGTTCCACAAGTTCAGACTGAGCGTTTTCAGAATTCTGTATCTCTATGAGGCAGGCTTCGAGTTCTCTGTATGAATCCTCGTAAATAACCGATATGGCGTTTTGCTGTTCCTGCATCTGCTGCTGTATCTGCTCCATCTCGGCTTTTTCTTCTAAAACCCTTTTTTCTTTATCCTCGATCTCTTTTACTATATTGTTATACGAAACAAGCATCTCGCGGTCATACTTATTCAACTCGCTTATCTGTTCAGCCCTGTTCAGAAAATCAGTAAAGCTGTCCGCCGAGAAAAGAGATTCCAGAGCGTTGTTGTTTACGCTTTCCTCATATATATACTGAATCCTCAGCTTCATATTTTCATACTGAGCCTGTTCATTTTCTCTTGAAACCGCAAGCTCCTGCTGGATAACCTCTATTTCCTGAAGTTTTCCCTCATAGCTTTTCTGAAGACTGTCAAGCCCGAGACTTAAGTCGGAAAGCTGCGCCGACAGCTCAGAAAGATAACTTTCTGTATTTCCCTTCTGCTGCTCAAGGGCTGCCAGACGTTCCTGAACATCCATGAGATCCTGCTGCGTATTTTCATTCATAATTGTCACACTGGCTATTTCATCATCTGTCGTATTAGCGTAACACGGAACAGAAAATGCCAATACGCCCGCGACTGCCAATGCGAAAATATTTTTTGTCTTTTTCTGCATAAGTAACCTTTCGTCATTGTGTTTATTAAAAAACATAAGGCCTATCCCTATGTTCGCGTATAGTATACCATAGAGAATAAGCCTTGAAAAGCATTCTTTAACTTTTTCGAAATATTTTTGTAATATTTACAATTTTTTCGTTATATTTTTTAACACTTATACAGCATTTAGACCGCATTTATTTCAAAAATACATACTTATTTTTGATGATACTATTTACTTTTTTACCAAATCCTACAGGATTTCCGTTGATTTTTATGAGAATTATACCATTTTCACAGTTTTCGTCCTCAGTGACGTAAATCGTCTCTCCGTTAAAATAACGCCTGATTCTTTCATCCGCCGGATCAAGATCAAGACAGTTCTTAAAATTCACCGCTTCACTCCAAAGCGCCAGCGACTGGGACGGTTCGAACCTTTTTTTCTTGAGTTCTCCCATAAAAAGACCGCATCTTAAGAACTTAATGCCGGAGACAATACTTTTGTCAAATGGCATCATATAGACTTTTCCGCTTCTGTTTTCAAGCGTCGACCTGTCAATATCCGTGTTTAAAAGCCCGATAAATTCCTCCATTACGGCTCTCTCATCTTTATTAAATGTATTGTTATATTTATCAGCCACGCTTTTTTTCGCTTTTATCTTCTCTTCTTTGACATCGTCAGAACTTTTCTTTTTAAACAGCGCCAGATAATGACCCGCTCCCTCCATTTTATGGGGCCAGATCCTTACTGTTTTACTGATATCAAGATTCTTGTTTCCCCATTCAGGCCTTCCCTTGCTGAAGCCTTCATAACTCTTTATTTCCATAAGCTGCATATCGGGAAATTCATCAAGTACAAAACTCACACTGCCTTCATTTTCTTCTTTTGAAAACGTACACGTGGAATACATCATCATTCCGCCGGGTTTGAGCATTTTGACTGCGCTTTTTAATATGCTTTTCTGAAGAGCCGAAAAATACTCCACCCTTTCAGGCGTCCAGCTTCCTATTACTTCCGGCTCCTTTCTGAACATTCCTTCGCCGGAGCATGGCGCGTCGACAAGTATTTTGTCAAAAAACTCAGGAAACTTTTTTTCAAGTTTGGCAGGCTGTTCATTTGTTACGATTATGTTTCCCGCCCCGAAAAGTTCAAGGTTGTGCAGAAGCGCCCTGCATCTTGAAGCGCTGGCGTCATTTGCCACAAGAAGGCCTTCGCCTTTTAATTTGACCGCAAGAGCCGTGGCTTTTCCTCCGGGGGCGGCACAAAGATCGAGAACTTTTTCTCCCGGAATTATGTCGAGTCTGTCTGCCGGAGTCATGGCGCTTGGTTCCTGTATATAATACAGACCTGCTCTGTAAAACGGATGACCTGCCGGATCGTCGTTCTCATCAATAAAATATCCGCTGCTTACCCAAGGAACAGGCTCCATAGAAAATGGAGCCTGTTCTTTAATCTCTTTTGCAGTTGTCTTTAATTCATTGATACGAATTCCCCGTCTTCCCTTAATATTATAACTATTGAGAAAATCCGGATACTCATCACCCAGCTGTTCTTTCATTCTTTCAAGAAATTCCACCGGTAATTTTTCGTTCATTTATTCAGCCTCTTGATTCTGTCTTTCATATTCTGTCAAAATCAGTTCCTGTATCATCGATCTTGTTTCCGATTTAATCGGGTGAGCGATATCTCTGTACTCACCGTCATCTGATTTACGGCTCGGCATCGCTATAAAAAGACCCTTTTCACCTTCAATAACTTTGATATCGTGCACCACGAACTCTTCATCAATCGTTATTGATACTACTGCCTTCATTCTTGTGTCATTTGTCATTTTACGCATTCTGATGTCTGTTATTTTCATATTACTTACTCCTTTAAAGTTCGTAGCGATTGTTTTTTTCCACTACAATCCTTATACCGTTCTCTCCGAAGAAGAATGAATTCGGAAGAATGGTTCCCCTGCTCTCTACTATGCAGTTCTCAATATGTGAATTATCGCCTACGTATGTGTCATTCAAGATGATAGAATTCTTAATTATACAGTTTTTACCGATGAATACATTTCTGAAAAGGACAGAATTTCTTACTTCACCGTTGATGATAGCGCCTTCCGTTACAAGAGAATTTGTTATCTTGCTTCCCGGATTGAATTTCGCCGGCGGAACATCCTCTACTTTAGAATAAATCTTCGGCGCCGTTTCAAGGAAATACTTGCGCACATCAGGTTTAAGGAAGTCCATATTTGTCTTATAATACGACTCTACTGTAGAGATGTTGTTCCAGTATGTGTCGACTTTATATCCGTACATTTTCTTAAGATTTCTGTATCTTATGAGGATATCTTTTACAAAGTCATATCTGCCTTCACATACATTGTGATCGATAAGCTCTATCAAAAGACGTCTTCTTATGATATATACGCCCATTGAAACAAGATTGCTGTAGCTTACCATAGGCTTTTCATCAAATTCAGTGATGCGGCCGTCGCTGTTCAGTTTTAAGATACCGAATCTCTTCGGGTCTCCGTCGTATTCGGTACAAGCTATAGTGATGTCAGCGCCTTTAGCGATGTGATATTCAAGCATTTTTGAATAATCCATCTTATATATGCCGTCGCCCGCAGCGATAACAACATAAGGCTCATGGCATCTTCTGAGCCAATCGAGATTCTGATAAATCGCGTCCGCCGTGCCTTTATACCACCAGTTGTTCTGGTTTGTTATCGTCGGAGAGAAAACATACAGTCCGCCCTGTTTACGTCCGAAGTTCCACCATTTTGACGACATGAGGTGCTCATTTAAAGATCTCGCGTTGTACTGGGATAATACGGCTACTTTCTGAATATTTGAATTTGTCATATTCGACAGTGTAAAATCGATGCTTCTGAAATTGCCCGCTACAGGCATAGCCGCGATAGCTCTTTTATTAGAGAGTTCGCGCATCCTGCTGTTATTTCCGCCTGCTAAAATAATGCCTAACGTTCTCATTTACTCACCCTCCTTCTTAAGATATCCGCCGGAAGGCAGCTGCTTGTCAAAGTAATCCGAAACATTTGTTTTTCCGTAAACCGCAGTGTTCTTTCCGATAGTGATATC
>CASEDW010000122.1 GCA_949286775.1 uncultured Eubacteriales bacterium
AGGAAAAAAGGTTTAAAGAGCGTCAGGCAGATCCTGACAAACAGTGGAAGATTACAGATGAGGACTGGCGCAACAGAGAAAAATGGGACAAATACGAGATCGCTGTCAATGAGATGATAATGCGAACCTCAACAGAGCATGCTCCCTGGATCATAGTAGAGGGAAATGATAAATATTACGCGCGTATTAAGGTGCTCAAGACTGTTACAGAAGCGATAGAAAAGCGTTTCGAAAAAGAAAACTGAAATCAGGAAAGTGGTCATATGTATAAAATATTTATTGTAGAAGATGACATTGCTCTTGCTGAGGCAATGAAACGTCAGATAGAGTCGTGGGGAAATGAAGCTTATTACACAAAAGACTTTCAGAATATAATATCTGAATTTCACAAATATGATCCCCATATGGTGCTTATGGATATAATGCTTCCGTTCTTTAACGGTTATCACTGGTGTACGGAGATAAGAAAAATCTCAAATGTTCCAATAGTGTTTATATCTTCGGCCTCGGACAACATGAATATAGTCATGGCAATGAATATGGGAGGAGATGATTTCATCCAAAAGCCCATCGATCTTGACGTTATGATTGCTAAAATGCAGGCGCTCTTAAGAAGAACATACGATATCGGCAGCAAGATGTCTATGCTTGAACACAACGGAGCCTTCCTGAATTTGGATGATACGACTCTTACTTATAAGGACAGCAGGATTGAACTTACAAAAAACGAATTCCGCATTTTAAGAACATTGCTTGAAAACAAGGGAAAAGTAGTGAGCAGAGATACACTGATGAACAAACTCTGGCAAATGGACGAATACATCGAAGAGAATACTCTTACCGTAAATGTCAATCGTCTTCGCAAGAAACTTGAAGCTGCGGGACTTAAGAACTTTATCACAACTAAAGTAGGCAGCGGATATATAATAGAAAACTGATTTTACGAAAGAAAAGAAACACATGAAAAACGATAAACATTACCGCATATTCGCGCAGTATATAAAACAGAATATCGCTGTTCTGCTCTTTTTCGCGGCTGCCGCGGCGCTGTCTGCCCTTGTGTTTTCACTGTATGAACTTCCTTTTGAAGCTGTTGCTTACGCGTATGTTTTATCATTGCTTCTGGCGGCGATTATAATACCCTTCAGGTATTATCGCTATTACAGACGCCATAGAGAATACGCGAACGCCATGAATTATATAAGGCTGATGATCGACAATCTCCCGGTTCCCGAAACTTTGCAGGAAATGGACAGCAGAAATATTATTTTGGAGCTGACGAGGGAATTGGAACATGCCCTTGGCGAATATGAAAACGACAGGCAGGAGAGCATTGATTTTTATACTACATGGGTTCATCAGATTAAAACGCCGATTTCCGTTATGAGAATGATTCTTGAAAGTGAAGATACTGACGAACACCGTGAGCTTTTGGCGGAACTGTTCAGGATAGAGCAGTATGCTGAAATGGTGCTGACTTATTTAAGACTTGGAAGCGAAACTTCTGATTACGTATTTAAAGAATACGATATAGACGGCATAATAAAACAGGCGATCAGAAAATACGCGCCTCTTTTTATACGCAGAAAAATAGGCATAGAGTACAAACCTGTTCATGATCTTATTCTTACCGATGAAAAATGGCTGTTATTTATCATCGAACAGATATTGTCAAACAGCGCTAAATATACGTTTGAGGGTTCTGTTACGATTAGTTATACTAAAAATCATGTTCTTAAAATATCTGATACGGGAATAGGTATAGCTGCCGAAGATCTTCCGCGTATATTTGAAAAGGGATTCACGGGATACAACGGCCGCTCCGACAAAAAATCGACGGGACTCGGACTGTATCTTTGCAAGAAGGCGGCGGAAAAATTAGGCTGTAAAATATACGCCGATTCATCTCCCGGAAAAGGAACCGTGATTTCAATCGACATGCATAAAGACAAACTGATATTTGATTAAAAATCAAAACATTACAATAATGTCACTTGATAAAGCCGATTTGTCACCTGAAAAGATTTCGGTGCGTCGGCTTTTTTATTATGATTAGGGCACAAACAACAAGGAGGCGTAAAACCAATGAAAATTTTAGAAGCTAAGTTTCTAAAGAAAATATATACGACAAGATTCGGACAGGCAAGCGTCCAGGCATTATCCAATGTGTCCTTTTCAGTTGAAGAAGGCGAATATGTAGCGATAATGGGTGAATCCGGTTCCGGAAAAACAACTCTGTTAAATATACTCGCTGCTCTCGACAAACCTACATCTGGAGAAGTTTTGCTGGATGGGATGAACCTTTCTTCGGTAAGAGAAAAAGATATAGCGGCGTTCAGAAGGGACAATCTGGGATTCGTATTTCAGGAATTCAATCTTCTTGATACATTTTCCATCAGAGATAATATACTTCTGCCG
>CASEDW010000123.1 GCA_949286775.1 uncultured Eubacteriales bacterium
CTGCAAGGTATTCCATTTTGGAAATGCCATAGATATGAGAGATATCGTTCCTCTTATCCCATCTGACTGCCTTGTTATGGGAAATATTGATCCTTCAAGCCAGTTCAGAAACGGAACGCCTGAGAGCATTTATAAAGCGACAACAGAACTTATGAGTGATCTCTGTCCGAAATATCCGAATTTTGTTATCTCATCAGGATGCGATATTCCGGCTCTTTCACCGTGGGAAAATATCAACTCATTCTTTAAAGCAGTAGAAGATTATTACGCTTAAGATACCTCTATAAATAATAAAAGCGCTTCGGGAATTATTCTTGCATATGAGAATACCCGCCGAGGCGCTTACTTTTATTTTTGTATCTTTACTTGGCGCTTTCTTCCCTGTACTGTCTTGGAGTCATACCCATTATTTTCTTAAAGACTCTGGAATAGTAGCTCTGGTCGTTAAATCCGCAGGAAATCGCCACGTCAAGTATTGAATGATCAGAATAGGACAATAGCCTTAAAGACTCATCAATCCTTATCTTATTCAGATAGTCTTTAAAAGACATTTTCGTTACCTGATTGAAAAGGCGAGAAAGATATGACGGATTTAAATTAACTTTTTCCGCGACAGTTATTAAGGAGATATCTTCGGAATAGTGCAGCGCGATATATTCGCTTACATCGCGTATGATCCTGTTGCTCTTGTCTTCTGAGTGATAAAGCGCGTTTGTAAAAATTTCAAGATTATCCGATATAAGAAAAGAGATTTCTTCGAATGAATCAGTCTTGTTAATAGAAGCAACAAGGGATTCCACCATTTTTAAAAGCTTTCGGCTGTCAGCGCCTTTTTGTATCACGAAATGAGCTATTATACCGCACAGCTGAATGGAATAATTTTTAAAAACCTGAAGTTCATTATTGGTAAAATCGCGCAGTTCTAAAACAAATTCATTGTAGGCTTTTTTTGAAGCTTCCAGATCGCCTGACCTGATAGCGGTCAATAAAACACGTTCCGCTTCAAAAGGATAATCTTTTAAGTCGTAATATCCGCCCAAGTTATAATTTTCCAGCGCCTTTGATATGCGGGTCTGATGCATTATCCTTTTTTGATTGACGAGCATGATATCTTTATATCCCGATACGACGTCGCCCATCAGATAATAGAGCAGCTGACGCGCTTTTTCTATTGATTTCTCATCGAGAATAGGTATTTCCTTAAGCAGTTCGTCAGGATTTTTCTTTATCTCTTCGTAGCGGTAGAATGGTCCGGCCATGATTCCGCCGCTTATGGCTTTTGTCGTGTTTATCGGATAAATAAGAAAATTCAATTTGTAATCGCACAGAAAATCATATATATCTCCAAGGCGTGCGCATTCAGTCAAAGCGTCGATACGCGCTTTAATAAAGACGTCAGGATCCGGAAGATAGTTTTCAAGACGTTTATTAAGCATATCGTTTTTACCGATTTCCTGGCATATTTCCGCCGATTCATTTAAAAGGCATACTTCGATTCCGGTATAGTAATTAAATAAGGAAAGAACAGACTGTAGTTTTCCGATTTCTATATTTGGATAGTGTATTTTATTCATGATCTTCTCCGTTTAAGACCGTTTGTTTTGTTAATAAATTTATATTAATAATAACTTTCGTCTCCTGAATCACATTATAAAACCTATTTTCAGGCGATTCAATTATAATCAGCAATAATTTTATTTTAGTTAAAAAAAAGTAAAAATATTCCTAATGTGTTTTTCATAATAAAAGTATTCTTAGGATGTAAAGATGCAATTATAATTTTATTATTGACAATAGTTTCGGGAGATTATTTATGAACAAAACTTGCGGAAAAGAGAAATATCCTAATTTATTTTCACCTATCAGAGTCGGAAATTTGAGATTCAAAAACAGAATCATCGCGGCTCCTACAAGCCCGAGTATGATTACGCCTGAGGGCTATCTGATGCCTGAATCGGCTTATTATCTCGGAAAAAAAGCAGCCGGAGGAGCGGCTCTCGTAGACTGGGGAGAAGCGATAGTTCATGTTACGGGACAGTCGCATTCAAAACAGGTCAGACTTGACGTAACGGGAGTTCGTACAGGGCTTTCATATGCCGCAAAAATGATTCATAATAACGGCGCTCTTGCAGGCATACAGCTTTCCCATGGAGGAATGTACGGAGGCCTTACAAGCGTAGGAGGATCTGTTATTGCCTGCGATCACGCCTGGGGACCTTCGGACTGCGTAATGCCGAACGGCGAAAAAGTAGAGGAGATGCCCAGGGAGATAATCGATACGATCATAAAGGCGTTTGCCGACGGAGCGAAACTCTGCAAAGAGTGCGGATATGACATGGTTCAGGTTCACGCAGCGCATGGCTGGCTTTTTTCACAGTTCCTTTCGCCTGTGCAGAATAAAAGAACGGATGAATTCGGAGGAAGCCTTGAAAACAGAGCGAGATTTCTTGTGATGACTTTAAAAGCCATAAGAGAAGCGGTAGGACCGATGTTCCCAATAGAAGTAAGACTTGCGGGCGATGACTATGCCGATTTTGGAGTTCATCTTGAAGAAGAGATCGAGGTAGCTAAAATGATCGACGGCATTGTTGACATTATCAACGTCTCCTGCGGTCATCATGAAGTGCCGGAACTTTTTACCGTACAGACGCCGAGCGGATATTTTGAAAAAGGATGCTATGTGGGGCTCGCAGCGGAAATTAAGAAACATGTCAAGTGTCTCGTATCATGTATGGGAGCTGTCAAAGACGTTGATCTGATGGAGGAGATAATAGCGTCAGGAAAAGCCGACTTCGTAATGCTTGGAAGACCGCTTTTGGCTGATCCATTCCTTCCCGAAAAGGCGCTTGAGGGTAAAACCGATGATATCACGCCATGTATCAGATGTTATGAATGTTTCGGAGAAACGCAGCTTGGCGAAGCTGTTAAATGCAGCGTCAATCCGTGTACAGGAAACGAGATGTATGAAACGCCTGTAGGCAAAGCTAAGATAAAGAAAAAAGCATTAGTAGTCGGAGGAGGACCGGGAGGAATGCAGGCCGCCATTACCCTTAGAGAACGCGGCCATGAAGTCACACTTGTTGAAAAATCTGACCATCTCGGCGGAAATCTTATCCCGGCCGGATCGCCTTTTGGAAAATCGGATGTGCTTGAATTAAATGAAGTTTTAAAGAGAAGAGTAGAACGTTCGGGAGCAAAGTTATTGCTGAATACAAATGCCGATGAAGAATTTGTAAAAGATTTTAATCCGGACGTTATGTTCCTGGCGGTAGGAGCGCGCGAAGTGATCCCGCCAATCAAAGGAATAGATATGCCACATGTTATCTCTGCTTCGGAAGCTGAGCTTCATCCTGAAAAAGCGGGAGAGAAGGTAGTTATTATCGGCGGCGGCCTTGTGGGATGCGAAGCGGCCGTGTCATTTGCTCATAACGGACATAAGGCTTCTGTCATAGAGATGCGCAATGAAATTCTTCTTGAGTGTAATTTCATCTACAAAGGCGCCCTTGAATATCAGATCAAAAAGAATAATGTCGACGTATATACAGGCGCGGCTGTAAAAGAAATTAATCAGACAGGCGTTGTATATGAAAAAGACGGCGTTTTGACAACTGTTGAAGCTGATACAGTTGTATATGCGGTAGGCTTTAAAGCTCCGTATGACTTTGTAGATAAGATGTGTGACATTGTTCAGAATACTGTAATTATAGGTGATTGCAAAAAAGTAGGGCAAATCGGAAACGCGATAGATCAGGCATATCATATGGCAAAAATTGTCTGATATTTTAAATGATTAAAGATCGGAGGATGATATTATGATGACGGAAAGAGAAAACTGGTTTGAAGTTTATAATCACGGAAAACCTGAGTGGACGCCAAACCTTTTTGATACGTATCATTATGTGGAGACAAGCGCTTTTGCCAATAAGGGATACGGTCCTGACGGACGCGGAGGCGTCGATCTCTATGGTGTGGAGTGGATATGCACCGAGGATACAGGCTGGATGGCAACGCCGAATCCGAGAAAAATACTTTTTGATTTTGAGGACATAGAGAACTGGAGAGACTATGTTCAGTTTCCTGATGTGGATTCTGTGGACTGGGCAGCGGCGGCAAAACGAGACCTGGAAGGCTTTAACAGAGACGAAAAAGTACTTGTGCTTTGGTCGTTTGAAGGAAACTTCAACAGGCTTCAGTCTATGGTAGGCACAGCCGAGGCTCTTATAGCTATGGTTGAAGAGCCGGAAGCATGCAAAGATTTCTTTGACGCTCATACTAAATTCCTTATGGATATAAATGACAGGATCATTGAATATTATAAGCCTGACGTATTTGCCATGGGAGATGATTATGCCGGAGCAGACAGCATGATGATCTCGAAAGATATGTACAACGAACTTTTAAAAGAAAATGAGATAAAGCTCGGACACGGTGTTTTAAAACACAATGTGATATTAGAACATCATCTTTGCGGCTATGCAGAACCGGTTATTGATGATATCATAGAAACAGGCGCGACTATATGGTCGACGGCACAGCCTATGAACGATATAGTCGGCATACAGAAGCGTGTAGGTGATAAGCTTATGATAGACGGCGGCTGGAATTCAACGGGAACGTTTAATTACGACGGAGCTTCTGAGGAAAGCGTAAGGGCTGAATCGAGAAGATGCCTTGACACATATTTTAACAATGGATTTTATCAGTGCATGCCTGTAATAGTAGGAAACGGTGAAGATTTTGAAAACAGATGCAGATGGGCTGCGGATGAACTCCATAATTACAGCGCCGAATTGTTTAAGAAAATGAGAAAATAATTTTATTGACGAGGAAAAAGCTGTGGATATTTTTTGCAAAGATATTGCAGGAGAAAAATTAAATCTGATAGAACTACTCCGTGAAAACGGAGTATTCTTTTCTATGCCCTGCGGGGGAAACGGAACATGCGGAAAATGCAGAGTCCGTTTTCTCTTCGGAGCACCTGAAGCTAACGAATCCGATAAAAGCGTTTTAACAGATAAAGAAATTTCAGAAGGCTGGAGAGTCGGATGCAAAGCTGTAGTAACAGGCGAATTTGCCATAGAACTGCCGACAAAAGAAGACGACATAGCCGTAGAAACTGATTTTGGAAATGGTCGAAATGCCGATGAACTGAAAAATGGCAGCGGTAAAGAGATATTATCACAGGATACTGTGATTGCCGTGGATATCGGCACGACTACCATAGCGGCGTCTCTTGTGGATCGTGAAAATAAAAAAACGGTGGCTACAGTAACTTCGGTAAATCATCAGAGGAGTTTTGGAGCGGATGTAATTTCGAGGATACAGGCGTCGAATAACGGAGCGAAAGAACTCCTGAAAAAGACTGTAGAAGACGATCTGCGCAGTATGGCTTCACGGCTTGGAGCTGATTATGAAAATACTGAGATGATAATATCCGGAAATACTACGATGGAGCATCTCCTTTTAGGACTTTCCTGTGAGACTCTCGGCGTAAGTCCTTATACTCCTGTAGACATTTCGCTTCATAAAGCAGGAAATTTCACTTTGCTGCCTGGTATCAGCACTTTTGTCGGAGCTGATATAGTAAGCGGCATAATCGCCTGCGGGATAGATGAAAGCGAGAAAATATGCGTTCTTATTGATCTTGGTACAAACGGCGAGATGGCAATAGGAAACAGGGAAAGAATTCTTGTGACGTCTACGGCGGCCGGACCCGCGTTTGAAGGCGGCAATATTTCCTGCGGCGTTGCGGGAATACCGGGAGCTGTCGACAGTGTAAGCATTAAAGACGGCGATGTGAGCTATACTACTATAGGAAATGAAAAACCCTCCGGAATATGCGGCACAGGCGTTATAGAGATAATGTATGAGCTGCTGGAAAACGGCCTTGTCGATGAAACAGGTCTTATGGATGATGAATATTTTGACGATGGATTTAAAATAGCCGACGGCTGCGTCTTTACGGAAAAAGACGTGAGAGAAATCCAGCTGGCTAAAGCTGCTATAAGGGCGGGACTTGAAACCCTTATCGAGGAATATGGAACGGACTATGAAAGCATCGACAGGATATTTATAGCCGGAGGTTTCGGAAGAAAGATAAATTTGAAGAAAGCAGCGGGAATAGGACTTATTCCTGAAGAATTTGTCGAAAAATGCGAGGCTGTGGGAAACAGTTCTCTTAAAGGCGCTGTGATGTTCGCCGGGAATCCGGAATTGAAACAGAGGTTTTGCCGTGTCAGTGAAGAGTCAAAAGAGATCAGCCTGGCTGAGAGCGCTTCATTTAACGATCACTATATGGATCAGATGTTCTTTCCGGAGGTATGAAATTGAAAACTAAAGACGAAATAATAGAGATAGTTAATTCCACGGGTCTTACTCAAAACGCCGTTTTTGACGCTTCAAAGCTTTCTTTCAGAACGGAAGTAAGAGAGATGTGCGCGGCGGACAAATGCAATATGTACGGAAAAAACTGGGCGTGTCCGCCGGCCTGCGGCACTCTTGATGAGATAAGAAAAAAAACGGCTGAGTACAGCTGGGGAGTAGTTGTTCAGAAAACGGGACAGATGGAAGATCCCTACGATGTAGACGTGATGATGGAAACGGAGCAGGAACTCAAAAAAAGTTTCATTAATTTATGCGATCTGCTTATCGAAAGAGAAAAGATCGATTGTTTTCCGATGGGAGCAGGAAGCTGTCAAAGATGCGCTAAATGCACATATCCCGACGCCCCATGCAGATTTCCTGACAAGCTTTTTCCGTCGATGGAAGCCTGCGGACTCGTTGTGTCTGATACATGCGAACTGGCAGGCATACCATATTATTATGGAAAAAATACAATTACCTATACCTGCTGTATATTATTTAAGGGAAGCTCATCATAACGGATGGGCTTCCCTTTAAGATTATAATTGATATTTTAATTTAATTTCGTTTGCTTTTAGCTTTTGCCGCGAGAACTCTCGGATCAGATTCAAGAGCCACGTCGTAACGGCCTACGCAAAGAGCTCCGCCGTCAACTACGATATTTTCACCGGTTATATATGAAGCGTCTTTTGAAGCGAGGAACGCGATGACAGAGGCCTGCTCGTCAGGAGTAGCCATACGGCGCAGCGCTGTTCCGGCAGCTGTAAGGTGGGCGCATTCTTCAGGAGAAATGCCTGTGATCCGAGACATGTTTGTAAGCATGGCTTCTGAACCTGTAAATCCCGGAGAAATGCTGTTTATACGTATAGGAGCGAAGTCCTGAGCCATGGCTTTTGACATCAATATTACGGCTGCCTTTGAAGCTCCGTATAATGTACGGGCTGCAACTCCCATGTTTCCGTTTACGGAAGCGACGTTGATGATAGATGGGTAAGACGATTTGTAAAGTTCAGGAATGCAAACTCTACATGCGAGGCCGAAACCTTTGACATTTGTTCCGAGAACTTCGTCATAGTCCTCCGGATTCATTTCGAGAATTGTGCCGCCGACCTGTTTAGCTCCGCAGTTTACAAGCACGTCGAGATGTCCCCATTTTTCAAGAACGGCGTCAAGGGCTTTCTGAGTATCTTCCATATTCTTGATGTCCGCAGTCACATATATCGCGCAGTCATCGCGTCCGGCTGCTTCGATTATTTCGGCCAAAGCTTTTTTGCCTACTTCTTCACGGCGTCCTGTGATGCAGACGTTGGCGCCTTCCATTGCGAATCTTTTCGCTGTTGCTTTTCCGATACCGTCGGTGGCGCCTGTAAGGAGCACCGCGTATCCTTCAAATCTTTTATCCATAATATTTCTCCTTTTCCCCAACTTATGA
>CASEDW010000124.1 GCA_949286775.1 uncultured Eubacteriales bacterium
GATCTGCGCCTGATTTACGCTTCTTTCGTCGGCGTTTTCAAGCAGCCCGCCTGCCGCGTCAACAGCCTGAAACAGACGGCTCCCCTCAGGGAGCTGATATACTCCCGGATTTTTCACCGCGCCGCAAATATATACATAAATCACGCCTGGTATATCGTCTTCCTTTGAAACTTCATCTGAGTCATCTTCGCTCTTCTTTGTGCCGGTTTCATCAGAAGCGCTGCTTTCATCAGAAACGCCGGTTTCACCAGAAATAGCTTCAGAAGCTTCGCTGATTTCATAAACCGTTTTGCTGCCGCCGCATCCGCAAAGAAAAATCACTGACAACAAGATAATGACTGATATTTTTTTCATTGTCCGGTCTCCATAAAAATTCCAGACATTCATCTTTAATATTTTACTAAACTTTTAACAAAGTTGCAATACTGTTACAATTTTAAGTCCATTAATAAATATTCATAATTTTTGCATATTATGTATATTTATTCGTGTTTTTTCATTATTATTTTGAAAATATAAATTTTTCCTTGCATAATTGCATAATTCGTTGTATAGTAGCCATTGTTCAAATTAAAAATAAAACCGTTCGTTTTACGGTTTTTACAGGAGGAATATTTCATGAAAGAAAAAGTGGTTCTTGCCTACTCAGGCGGACTTGATACGACAGCTGTTATTCCATGGTTAAAAGAGACATTTGATTACGAAGTTATCTGCTGCTGCGTAAACTGCGGACAGGGAAACGAGCTTGACGGCCTCTCTGAAAGAGCAAAACTCTCAGGCGCTTCAAAACTCTATATCGAAGATATTATCGACGATTTCTGCGATAACTTTATCGTTCCGTGCGTGCAGGCAGGAGCCGTTTACGAGCACTCTTACCTTCTCGGAACTTCTATGGCTCGTCCTGCCATCGTAAAAAAACTCGTTGAAATAGCTCGTAAAGAAGGCGCTTCAGCTATCTGCCACGGAGCGACAGGAAAAGGAAACGACCAGATCCGTTTCGAGCTCGGCATCAAAGCTCTTGCTCCCGATCTTAAGATCATCGCTCCATGGCGTATGACAGATCTGTGGAAAATGGATTCCCGCGAAGCTGAAATGGCTTACTGCGAAGCTCACGGCATTCATCTTCCATTTAAAGCTGATTCAAGCTACAGCCGTGACAGAAACCTCTGGCACATCAGTCACGAAGGACTCGAGCTCGAAGATCCTTCAAACGCGCCCAACTACAAACATATGCTTGTTCTTGGCGTAACTCCACAGGACGCTCCTGACAAAGAGGAAGAAGTAAGTATCGTCTTTGAAAAAGGCGTTCCGGTTAAATTAAACGGAAAATCGATGAAAGTTTCAGAGATTATCTCAGAACTCAATACCATAGGCGGCAGAAACGGCATCGGCATCGTCGACATCGTAGAAAACCGTGTAGTAGGTATGAAATCACGCGGCGTCTATGAAACTCCTGGCGGAACTATCCTCATGGCAGCTCACGACCAACTTGAAGAGCTCTGCCTTGACCGCGATACTATGGAAACGAAGAAAAAACTCGGAAGCCAGTTCGCGCAGGTAGTTTATGAAGGAAAATGGTTCACACCGTTAAGAGAGGCGCTTCAGGCATTTGTAGAATCAACACAGACATATGTTTCAGGCGAAGCTAAAATGAAGCTCTACAAAGGAAATATCATCAAAAACGGAACGACTTCGCCATATTCTCTTTACAGCGAGTCCCTCGCGTCATTTACTACAGGCGATATGTACGACCACAACGACGCTTCAGGATTTATCACACTGTTTGGTCTTCCGCTTAAGGTTCGCGCTCTCACACTTCAAAATATCGAGAAAAAAGATAAATAATAAGACAAAGACATATAAAATATGCTATGATGCAGGCAGCCAAAGGCTGCCTGTTTTCATGAACAACAAAAATATACATAAGGAGAACCATCAATGCCTGTATTTGATTTTAACGCTGTTTCCGAAGAAGAAAAAAAAGACGCGGTTTGCACCTATACCGCTTTCAATTCGGATCTCGATTACTCAGACAAAGATCACCCTATACTCGTATTGGATAATAAAATAAACAAATGGGATCATCATTCAAAAGGTCTTTTTCAGAATCCCGATATACGCACATGTTTTATGTTTTCAGACGTTGAAGGACATTCTGACGCCGATATAATCAGAATAGATTCCCGTTTTGTCAGCCTCATAAAATGGCTTGGCGAAAGCCATATAAAAGTTCTTCTTTCTGGAATAAATACAGAAGAAGGATACGCCGTATATAAAATACGCGAGCTCGCCCAGGGAAACGGTACAAAGCTTTCAGCCGAGGACGGATTCCTTCAATATATGATAAAACGTCTTTTCGCCAGCGAACCGCCGACAGATACGGAAGTTGACGATGAGAACGAGGACTCCCTCGACGAAATGAAACTCACAAGTATTCAGAGCATAACAGATTTTATGACTTGCGCCGGAAAGACTCTTCCCGACAATATCCGCACATGGGCGAGGAGAAATCTTGCCGTGGCCAAATCCCATGAAGTCACCCAGGAGGAACGCAGACACGCTCAGAGGGCTTTATCTGTAATGATGAACATCCAGTGGAAAAACGACTATTTTCCTTCTATCGATCCGGTAGAGGCCCGCAGAATTCTCGACGAAGAGCTCTATGGAATGGAAAAAGTCAAACAGAGAATCATAGAGACTATAATACAGATCAACAGAACCCATACTCTTCCATCATACGGCATACTCCTGGTAGGCCCTGCCGGTACAGGAAAATCACAGCTTTCCTACGCCGTAGCGAGAATACTTAAACTTCCGTGGACAACTCTCGATATGAGTTCAATAAACGACGCTGAACAGCTCACCGGAAGCTCCCGTATCTATTCCAACGCGAAACCCGGAATAATAATGGAAGCCTTCTCCATGGCCGGCGAGTCTAACCTTGTATTTATCATCAACGAGCTCGACAAAGCGGCAAATGTAAAAAGCGGCGGCGGAAATCCGGCGGACGTGCTTTTAACGCTGCTCGATAATCTCGGATTTACGGATAACTATATCGAATGCATGATCCCTACGATGGGAGTTTATCCTATAGCCACAGCAAACGACAAAGAAATGATCAGCAAACCGCTTCTTTCCCGTTTCGCAGTTATAGAGCTGCCTGATTATACGCCTGAAGAGAAAAAAGAAATTTTCATGCGCTTCTCTCTTCCAAAGATACTTAAGAAAATGGGATTGTTTGAAAATGAATGCCGCGTCACTAAAGACGGCCTTGACGAAATCATTCATCAATTTGAAGGAACGACAGGAATCAGAGATCTTGAGCAGGCGGCCGAACATATCGCCGCAAACGCTCTGTATCGCATCGAAGTGGATAAAGTAAAAAGCGTTGAGTACAACGAGGAAATGATACGGGAATTGTTCTCTTGATACTGTTACAGTTTGCAAATAAACGAAAACATTTACAATTAAGATTTTAATTTACGTTTCATTTTTAAATTATGATTTAGAAGGTAAAGATAATGTCAGAAAATACAAATTTAAATAAAGTGCTTTCTACTGTCGCCGGTCACGAGATAACAGAAGAAGAATTAAACGAACACATTGCCGCTCTTCCGCCTGAGCAGAGAGATTACAGCAACAAAGATATGCTTCAAAAATATGTTCTTTCGCAGATAGAATCAACTTACCTTTTCGAACAGCTGGCGATAGAACAAAACCTTGAA
Organism: uncultured Eubacteriales bacterium; assembly: GCA_949286775.1. Taxonomy (GTDB): domain Bacteria; phylum Bacillota; class Clostridia; order Lachnospirales; family Lachnospiraceae; genus Alectryocaccobium. The sequence continues at coordinate 3,726 of CASEDW010000124.1, forward strand.
GAAACAGAAGAATACAAACAGCTTATAGCGGAATCAAGACGCGAAATACTCTCTCAGCTCGCTATAAAAAAACTCTTTGAGGAAAATGCCGCGACTGATGAAGAAGCCTATGACTTTTATAAAAAACATCCGAATTTCTTTGTTAAACGTGAAGGAAATGAGAAAAAGCTCAAAGATTTTGAAGAGGTTTCAGATGAGATCAAGGCAAAGATCTCCCAGGTAAAACAGGGAAATGTATACAACGAAGCACTGAAAAAGCTCAGAGAAAAATATAAACGCTGAATCATAAGATTTAATTAAATAAAGAAGCATATTTCCTTCAGTAACCGATCGCGTCTGTTAAAAGCGCGCTGCGTGTGTCACATTTAGGAAATATGCTTCTTTTAAAATCTAAAGTCTTATATCATTTAACAAACAATCAGTCAATCGCCCAGCACTCAAGACCTGCAGGAACTGCCGAAGGTCTCTCGCATGTAGTAGTCATCTTGTAAGGTTTATCTGTATCAGATGAAATCTTAGCGCCAAGAAGAGCCTCAAGAACGTGACGTGAAAGCTCAGCTGAAAGACGCGGTTTTCTGCCGTGAATAATCGCTGAGGCAAGATCTGATACTCCGAGACCGCGCATGTTGCCCTGAGGAGTTTCCATCTCAACGGCATGTGTAAGCTCAACTTCTTTGAGGAAATCCATCTTTCCAGGTCCGTGCATAGCAAGAACTTTATTAAGGAATCCTTCCTCACCGTTGACACGGGCTTCAAGACCGCGTCCGTCGTACATATAAACAGGTCCTCTGAACATGTTAGGATCAGGTCCGATGATAACGCCGTCATCTCCGTAGAACTCGAAGTGAGGAAGCGTTGAGTACCAGATATCATAAGATGCCGTAAGTGTTCCTGTTATGCCGTTTTTGAATTTAACGATGCATACATAGCTTGTATCTACTTCAACGTCAAAGAGTTCGCCCTGAATAGGTCTCTTTGGAGTAGGACATGTGCAGTAGCATGAGATCTCATCGATAGGTCCTAACAGAGAAACGAGGGACTGTACGTAATAAGGTCCCATATCGAGCATAGGGCCTGCGCCTTTTTTGTAGAGGAAGTGTGGAGCCGGATGCCAAAGCTCCGAACCATGCTGCCAGAGGTTAGCTGTAAATCCTGTTACTCTTCCTATCTTTCCGTCGTCAAGAAGCTTGCGGATAGTCTGGATTCCCGCTCCCAATATAGTGTCAGGAGCAGCCACGCAGTAAAGACCTTTTTTATTTGCGAGTTCTACGAGCTCGTTAGCGTCTTCAAGAGTTGTTGCTATTGGCTTTTCACAGTACGCATGCTTTCCCGCCTCAAGAATCTTTTTGTTGATCTCGTAATGAGCCGCCGGAATTGTAAGATTGATTACAATCTCAATCTCAGGATCGGCAAGAAGCTCATCGATCTCATAAACATGAGGGATATTGTTTGCCTCAGCTGCTTTTTCAGCTGCCGAACGATAGAGGTCGGCAACCGCTACGATTTCTACATTTTTGTAATGCTGACAGATGTTAGGGATATATGTAAGCGAAATATTTCCGCATCCGATAACACCGGCTTTAACTGCTGTTTTTGCCATTATTCTTTTCTCCTTAATTAATATCTCTTTGCATTTTTATATCAAAATAACGCTTCTCACACGTTTAATGATAAACAATAGTAATCCTTAGTAATCCTTTAATAATCCTTTTAATAATCCTTAATAATCAATCTGAGCCTTTAGCGGTCAGTCTCTCTTTTCATTGTACATTTCAATGATTGAACCCATAGTCTCTCTCATATCCATATATGTGAAATCCATTCCCTCGCCTTCAGGAACGCCGATCATCTTAGCGTGTGTCCACACTTTTCCGCCTTCTTCGATCATAGCGTCGCGAAGCTGTTTAAATCTCGCGTTCTGATCAGGAAGAACAACAGCGAAATGATGTACGCCAGGGCCGTGCTCTTTGAGCCATGTCATGTAAGCGCACTCTCCTACCGGCTCGATAACTTCAATCTCGAA
>CASEDW010000125.1 GCA_949286775.1 uncultured Eubacteriales bacterium
GTCCATTCACATAGAGGTTTCATATTTCCCGTTCACTTGGCATAGGTTAGTATTTTCGCAATACTTCTTTATGCTCCTCTGCCATTACCTGTGAGCGTTATTTTTATGTTTTGACGCAATTTACAATTTATTATCAATTATTCCAATATGCCGGTTGCTTTCAAAATATCTGTCACATGTTTTACAGGCACTATTTCAATACAATCTTTAACTTCCTGAGCCACATCTTTAAGATCAAATAAATTTTCTTCTGGTATAAATACCTTATTAACGCCTGCCCGCTGAGCTGCCATCAGTTTTTCCTGAAGACCTCCAATCGGCATAACCGCGCCTCGAAGCGCTACTTCTCCCGTCATAGCAATATGCGGATCTACTACACGTCCTGTAATAAGTGACGCGATGGCTGTCGTAAGGGTGACGCCTGCTGAAGGACCGTCTTTTGGCGTAGCGCCTGCCGGAACATGAATATGAAGGTCATGATCTTCCAGCTGTTTTGCCTCTTCAGGAAACAGCGATTTTACAAGGCTGAGAGCAATCTGCGCGCTTTCCTTCATTACATCTCCAAGTTGTCCTGTAATGATTGCCTTTCCGCTTCCGGGTATAAGTTTTGTTTCAATATAGAGAATTTCTCCTCCTACGCTCGTCCATGCAAGTCCTGTTACAACGCCAACAGACGGTTCAGGCAAAATGCTGTCATGCCGTATCGGTCTTGTCTCGATTTCTTCCTGCACAGTTTCAGGAGTCACTTTGATGAACGTATCCGGTTCCAAAGCTATTTTTACCGCCATACTGCGGCACAGACCATCGATCTGTTTCCTTAAGCCTCGCACGCCCGCTTCCATAGTATATTGCGAAATGATCATTTCCAGAGCTTCATCTGTTATCTGCATTTTGTCATCAGTAATACCCATTGTTTCCATGCTTCTTGAAACAAGATGTTTTTTTGCGATCTGCATCTTTTCCGCCGGAGTATATCCCTGGAACTGGATAACTTCCATTCTGTCCAGCAGCGGCTGAGGAATTGTATCCAGCGAATTTGCCGTACATATAAACAGCACATCCGATAAATCGTAAGGTACATTCATATAATGATCTGTAAATGTATTATTCTGTTCGGGATCCAAAACTTCCAGCAGCGCGCTGGCCGGGCTTCCATTATAAGAAGCTGACATTTTGTCCACCTCGTCAAGTACCATGACAGGATTTGAAACTCCGCTTTTGTGAATGCCATCCATTATACGTCCCGGCATCGCTCCGATATAAGTACGGCGATGACCCCTTATATCGCTTTCATCATGAACGCCGCCAAGACTGACTCTCACATATTCGCGTCCAAGGGCATGAGCAATACTTCTTCCGATACTGGTTTTGCCTGTGCCCGGAGCGCCGACAAACAGAAGTATCGAACCTGACTGCTGGTTTTTCAAATTCATCACCGCAATCTGCTGAATGATCCTGTCTTTTACTTTTTTCAATCCGTAATGCTCTTCATCCAGAACACGCTGCGCTTCTTTCAGATCGATACGTTCTGTCGCCTCTTTTTTCCATGACAAAGTTGTTACAAAATCCAGATAATCATAAAGCATCGCCGATTCAGCGCCTTCTTTGCCTTCCTGTTTTAAGCGGTTGAGAACTTTTTCCGCTTCTTTTCGCGCGGTTTCATTCATGCCGGCATTTTCTATTCTCCGGGCAAATTTCTGAACATCAGTCACATTTTCAGGATGCATTTCATCCAGTTCTCTCTGCAAATGCTCCATCTGACGTTTTATAGCAGATTCCTTATAACGCTGCTGTATTTCCTGCTGCTGCGATGTAGCCGCCTCGTTAGCTATACGTCCGACTTCCATGAACTCATATAACATTTTTTCCATGAGTTCAGTTCGTTTTGCTTTGCTGTCTTCAGCAAGGACTGCGTACATTTCCTCATTGCTGTATTGCATAAACCGCGACATCATGCAAATTGCCGTTCCAATAGAATCAACTCTGTCGACAAAGTATTTAACAGAGTCGCCCCAGTCGAATCCGGAAACGAATTTTTTTATCTCGTCTTTTAAATGCTTAAGCTTTCCGGCTTCTGTTGCTTCATTTAAATCTTCTATTTCCGGTCTTCGTGACATCGCCAGCTGAATGGTATGATCAGGGTTGACCGTCACGCTCTCTACATTGACACGATGCTGCGTTTGAATTACGGCATATCCCCTCTGATACATTTCCTTAACAGTACCGGAAACGCCTATCGGATAGAAACTGTCCTCATTAAGATCGTTTAAACTGCAATTTTCTTTCGCTACAAGAATTACGATACGCTCGTTAACCGCAACGCCGTTATTTCCCGCGCTGCGTTTCAGCTGATCCATCGTTAAGAATAAAGTAGAATTCGGTGCAAGTATTTTTTCATATACGGGAACAATAATCATATAATATCCATCCTTTCAAGCATATTTTTCTTTATAATTTTTTCTGATAAAATCTGATATGAGCCAAATTTATAAATGAATGTTCATTTATTTAAAACCGTTATTTAATCCCCGTCATTAAAGACGGGGCTGTGCTAATCATTCAATAAAACTTTTTGTATCATATATACCAGTTCATCTAGATATTTTTCAGAATTGGAACTGAGGGCTTTTCGATTTGCCGCAAGCCATCGTACCGGAGCGAAAATAATCGCGACAAGACTCCAGTCGCTGTATTGTTTTAAGATTCCCATCTTCTGATATTGATGAAGCAGACTGAGTACGTCACATGAACAATCCTTGTCGCAGACCTGCTCTGATAAAGTAGGACACCTGTGACACTGCTCAACGAAACTGAAAATTTCCTCATGTTCGATGCTAAAATCATAGCATCCTCGAACCAGTGTTTCGATCAAATCTCTGCCATCCATGTCAGAATTAACCTGCTGCATGACATACCCATATGGTAAATCAGCATATTCACGGAATATCTCCGTCAGCATTTCTTCTTTGCTTTCATAATATACATATATGGTCGCCGCAGATACGCCTGCTTCTTTCGCGATTTTGGAAATTGATATACCGTCGATTCCGTCCCGAAGTATCAGATCGACCATGGCTTTCTTAATTCTTTGCTGCTTATCTTCATCTTTAAGCCGCATATATTTTCACCCCATTTTAATCCTGACAAATGGAAATTTCTATGAGGCAACCGTCCTCATAGACACAAAATCGTATGCCAGCATCCGATTTGTGTCCATTTGTTCCTTGACTCAAATCATAAAGTTATTTTAATAATAAATGAACGTTCGTTTAAAGTCAACTCTTATATAACTTTTCACAAATATTTCATAAAATTGATTTCAAATTTAAAATTTATTATTAAATTCCGAATTGTTTTAATATAAACGCCAGCTTCTTTCCGCAAATAATACCGATAAGACA